>NZ_JAMYMV010000005.1:0-188229 GCF_040318715.1 Mesorhizobium sp. M1050
GGCCGCGATCGCGGCGCTCGAATTGTTGTCGCTCAAGGGATTGACCGTCACCGCCGACGCCTTGCACTGCCATCGCCGCATGACCCAGACCATCCGCGACGGTGGCGGCCACTACGCGATCGCCATCAAGGCCAACCAGTCGAAGCTGGCCGCCGAAGCCAACACCGCACTCGACAAGGCAGCGGCGGGCAAAGCAACCAAGTTCCATCAGACCAAGGAGGATGCCCATGGCCGTCACGAGGTGCGGCGTGCCTTCGTCATTCCCTTTGTGCAGCCGCCGGGCAAGAATGCACTCGTCGACCTTTGCGCCGTCGGCCGTGTCGAAAGCTGGCGCACCGTCGATGGCAAGACCACGCACAAGGTCCGCTGCTATGCGCTGTCGCGCAAAATGCCGGCACACGAACTGCTCGCCACAGTACGCCGCCACTGGAGCATCGAGAATGACCTGCACTGGCAACTCGACGTTTTGCTCGGCGAAGATCAAATCAGAGGCCGCAAGAACAATACCGCCGCCAATCACGCCATACTTCGCCGCCTCACTCTCAATGTTCTCAGAGCCGATCTTGAAAACATCCCGCTCAGCCACAAACGACTCAAGGCACGATGGGCCGATCAAAACCTGCTTAGCCTCTTTACTCATATGCGATAGCCCTGCCCCTCGAGGGGGAGATGTCCGGCAGGACAGAGGGGGGCGCTGTCCCGCCAGCGTTCCGGAAGGAACGGGGCGAAGGGGTCGTTGACGTCGCGCATCACGCCAGCGCCTCCTCGACAATGCGGCCAAGCTCGGGCGCGATGTAGGAGAGATCCTCCTCGTCCTTGATCAGCACGCCGATGGCGCGGCGGAAGGCTTCCGGCCATGGGCTGCCGCCTTTTTCCAGGATGGTGGCGGCGTTGGCCCATTCGACCGCTTCGGCGATGCCTGGCGGCTTGGCGAGCGGGCGGGCGCGGATGGTCTGCACGGCTGCGGCCACCGCGCGCGCCGTTGCCTCGGCCACATCGCCGGCGCGCAGCATGATGATGGCGGCCTCGCGCTCGGCGTCGGGATAGCCGATCCAGTGATAGACGCAGCGCCGGCGCAGCGCCTCGGCGAGTTCACGGGTGCGGTTCGAGGTCAGGATGACGATCGGCTGCGCGGTGGCGCGGATGGTGCCGCGCTCGGGAATGCTGATCTGGAAATCGGAGAGGAATTCCAAAAGCAGTGCTTCAAATTCGTGGTCGGAACGGTCGATCTCATCGACCAGCAGTATGCGCTGCTCCGGCGCCTTCAGCACCTGCAGCAGCGGCCGCGCGATCAGGAAACGGTCGTCATAGATGTCGATCTCATGCTCGCCGGCATGGCGGATGGCGAGCAGCTGGCGCTGGTAGTTCCACTCGTAGAGCGCATGCGCGGCGTCGATGCCTTCGTAGCATTGCAGCCGCACCAGATCGCGGCCGAGCAGCGCGGCGATCGCCTTGGCCGCTTCCGTTTTGCCGACGCCGGGTGCGCCTTCGAGCAGCAGCGGCTTGCCCAGCCGGATCGCCAGGAAGATGGCGGTCGAAAGGCTGTCATTCGCCAGATAGCGCGAGGCGGCCAGATGCTGCGCCACCACCTCCGGCGAGGTCGCGACAGTCTCGGCGCTTGTTCCGGTCATTTCGGCCCTCAGTTCGCCGCTTGCGCCTTCAGCGCGCGCAAGATGCGCTCCGGCGTGATCGGCAACGTGTCGATGCGCACACCGACGGCATCGAAGACGGCATTGGCGACGGCCGGGATCTGCGGGTTGGCGCACATTTCGCCCGGCCCCTTGGCACCGTATGGCCCGTCTGCCGAGGGTCGCTCCAGCACGATGATCTCGGTCTCGGCAAGATCGCCGGGGCCGGGCATCAGATACTGGTTGAAGTCGGTGCCGCCATGGTCGCGGTTGGGATAGTAGGGCTCGGTGGTTTCGTAGAGCGCGTGGCTGATGCCCATCCAGGAGCCGCCGACTAATTGCTGCTCGACCATTTTCGGGTTCAGCGCGCGGCCGATCTCGAAGACGTTCTTCACTGTCAGCACGGTGACTTCGCCGGTCTCGTCATCGACCTCGACCTCGGCCACGGTGCAGGCATGCGCGTAGCAGGTCGACGGCTTCATCGCGCCAGTCTCCTTCTCCGGATAGGAGCGCGGGATCAGGAACATGCCGCGGCCGGAAATCGAGCGGCCGCGCTTGAAATGCGCCGACAGCGCGACATCGAAGATCGAGATCGATTTCTGCGGCGCGCCCTTGACCAGGATGTTGCCCTGGCCGTCGGTCTCGAGATCGGCGGCATTGACCTCCAGCTCCTCGGCCGCCACTTCCAGCATCACCTGGCGGGCTTCCCTGGCTGCCTGGATGACGGCGTTGCCGGCGCGGTGGGTGCCGCGCGAGGCGAATGTGCCCATGCAGTGCGGGCCGGTGTCGGTGTCGGCGGTGTCGACGACGACACGGTCGGTCGGCACGCCAATCGTCTCGGCGCAGATCTGCGCCATGATCTGCTTCATGCCCTGGCCGAGATCGACGGAGGACAGCGTCACCATGAAATTGCCGGTCGGTGTCGAATGCACCAGCGCCTGCGTCGGGTCGCCGCCGAGGTTCATACCGGTCGGATAATTGATCGCGGCGACGCCGCGTCCGCGCCTGATCGCCATCTCAAGCTCCCTTCACGTAGGAGGACATGGCCATGAATTTCTCCGCCACCGGCCAGTTGGCGGCGCGCGAGGCTTCCTGCATGCATTCGATCAGCGCCGCGCCCTCGGTCGGCTGGCGGTGCGCCTTCATGTCGCCGTCGCGATAGGCGTTGATGAAGCAGAATTCGAGCGGATCCATGCCGATCAGCCGCGCCAGCTTGTCCATCTGCACCTCTAGCGCGAAGTCGCCGATGGTGACGCCGAAGCCGCGCATGGCGGAAGAGGGCGTGCGGTTGGTGTAGACGCAGTAGGTGTCGATCCAGACATTGGGGATGGTGTAGGGACCGGGATAGTGCCCCGCACCCTTCTGCGCGCCATAGGGCGAGTGGCGCGAATATGCGCCGGCGTCAGTGTAGCCGGTGACCTTGCGGGCGACGATGCGGCCGTCCTTCATGACGCCGTCCTTGATGACGACCTTTTCAGCGGCGCGAGGTGACGATATCTGCATCTCCTCTTCGCGGCTGTAAATAAAACAGACTGGTCGTCCTGTTAGCTTGGCGCCGAGGATGGCGATCGGCTCGACGATGACGTCGACCTTGCCGCCAAAGCCGCCGCCAACGGTGCCGCCGACGAAATGCAATTTGCTGCCCGGCATCTGCAGGATGATCGATGTGTTGTCGAGGGTGAAGAACATCGCCTGCGTGTTGGTGTAGCAGGTGAAGCGGTCATTGCCCTCGGGTACCACCACGCAGCCCGTCGTTTCGGTGGGCGCGTGTTCGATCGGCGAGGACTGATAGCTCTGCTCCAGCACGTGATCGGCGCCGGCGAAGCCCGCCTCGACGTCGCCGAAGCGCACCTTGCGGCACTCGCCGCTGTCATAGAGGTAGTAATTCTGGCCGTGGTACTCATTGACCAGCGGCGCGCCGGGCTTCAGCGCCTCCTCCATGTCGAAGACGGCCGGCAGAACCTCATAGTCGACGTTGACCTTGGCGACAGCCTCTTGCGCTGCGCGCTCGGTCTCTGCCAGCACGGCGACCACGGCCTCGCCCTTCCAGCGCACCTTGCCGTCGGCCAGAACGGTTTCATCCTCCGGCCCGATCTGGATCAGGATGAGAATGGTATAGACATTGTGCGGCACATCCTTGGCGGTCAGCACTCTGACGACGCCCGGATGCCTCTCGGCTTCCGACGCGTCGATCGAGCGGATGCGGGCATGGTGATGGGGGCTGCGCACCATCTTCAGATGCAGCATGCCCGGGAAATTGCGGTCGGCGAAAAAGGCGGTCTTGCCGGTGACATGGCCGGGCGAATCCGAGCGCGGCCTTGGCTGGCCGATCTCATGCAGATCGTCCTTGCGGACATCGGCGAAGTAGTTCTTGCGCAGTTCCATTCTTTTGTTCCCTCAGAGCATGATGCCGAAAGGTGTGAAGCGGTTTTCGGACGACATCATGCTCTATCTCTTTGATTTAGAGGCGGATTCAGATTTCAGGTCGAATCGACCTGAAATCATCCGGCTCTAGGCCGCGTTCTGAGAGTTGGACCGCGCGGCGGTCAGCACCGCCTGGATGATCGGCTCGTAGCCGGTGCAGCGGCAGATGTTGCCCGACAGCGCCTCGACCACCTCGTCGCGGCTGGGGTTCGGGGTGTGGTCGAGCAGCACCTTGGCGGCCATGATCATGCCAGGCGTGCAGAAGCCGCATTGCGTGGCGAAGGCCTCCAGAAAGGCGCGCTGCAGCGGGTGCAGCACGCCAGCTTCCGAAAGCCCCGCCGTGGTGGTGATGGCGGCGCCATCGCAGGTCTCGGCCAGCGTCAGGCAGGAGAGCCTGAGTTCGCCGTCGATGATGACCGAGCAGGCGCCGCAGGTGCCTTGATGGCAACCGCCTTTCGGCGAGGTGTCGCCGATCTTGTCGCGCAAGGCGTGCAGCAGCGTCGTGCCGCTGTCGATGAATTCGGCCTTCTCCGAGCCGTTGAGCGTGAACTGAACCGGGACCTTCGCCATGTTTTTCCTCCCAGCGCGCCTGCCCCGCAGGGCAAGCGCGCGCCCCCGACAGGTTATTAGCTGAGCAGCAGCCGGCCGAGATGGACCGGCAGCACTTCGTTGCGGTACCAGGCGCTGGCAATCGGATCGGTTGCCGGCAAAGTGCCGTCGTTGACTGCTGCCAAGGCCGGCGCGATGCCGTCCTTGGTCAGGCTTCGGCCGATCAGGGCTTTTTCGGCCGCTTTGGCGCGCATTGGCCGGTCGGCCATGCAGCCCAGTGCAATCCGCGCCGAAGACACGGTGCCATCCGGCGCCAGTTCCAGAACGCTGGCGATGCTGAGCACCGAGACGCCCTTGGGCTTGACCCGCGACACTTTCAGGAAACGGAAACTGTCGGCTTTCGGAAGCGCGAAGCTCACGGAAGTGACGATGGCGCTGCCGCCCCGACTGGCCAGGAAGGTCTCGATTGGCGTTTCGCCGTCATCGGTGCCGACAATGGCGTCGAGCGCCAAAAGGGCAACGGCGAAATCGCCATAGGGAGCCGGCGCGAACAGATTGCCGCCGACGGTCGCCATGTTGCGGACCGCAGGGCCACCAACGGCGCGGGCGGCCTTGGCAAGGGCGGCGAGGTCCGCATGGCGGGCGATCGCCGCCATGGTCACCGAAGCGCCGATGCGGACCTTGCCGCCGGCAACCGCGATGGTGGACAGAGACGGCTCGGTCGACCTGA
Source organism: Mesorhizobium sp. M1050 (assembly GCF_040318715.1). Classification (NCBI taxonomy): domain Bacteria; kingdom Pseudomonadati; phylum Pseudomonadota; class Alphaproteobacteria; order Hyphomicrobiales; family Phyllobacteriaceae; genus Mesorhizobium; species Mesorhizobium sp. M1050. The sequence goes on from NZ_JAMYMV010000005.1 coordinate 5,332, forward strand.
CAAAGCCGGAGACCGAAACATCGCCCTCGTTAGCCGCGCGGATCACGAGTGTGCCGCCACCGAGATAGCGCGTGCCAGCGGCTTTCAGTGCTGCGTTGGCGTCCTTCACCGTTGCAAAGGTCTGCAGTGCTAGCGCCATGGTTTGGCTCCTGTCAGCTCTGGCCGGCGAAGTGGCTCTTCAGGGCATTGAAGCCGCCCTGGAAGACATTGGCGCCCATGCCCTCGGCCAGCTTGTCGGCTTCTTCGGGTGCTGCGTCGAAGCTGGCGGTCCATTCGGCATAGGTACGGTCGCCATCGGTCACCCGCCGCAATTGCAGCGTCGCCTTGTGGTTGGTGAGCGGCTGCGGCGTCTCGAGGATAGAATAGCTGACGAGGAAATCCCGGTCGGAGAAGTCGAGCAGCTTTTCGCGCAGGCGCGCGCCGCTGATGAGCTGAAAATTGCGCACGCTGCCTATCGTCGAAGCGTCCTTGCCGTCCTCGATATGGCTTTCGACCATGCGCGGATGCCAGCTTGGCAATCCGTTGAAATCGCGTATGCGCGCCCAGACTTTTTCGACCGGCGCGTCGATGACGCTGGAGATGGTGACTTTCGCCATATCTAATGTTCCCTTGCAAATGCGATCCGGTGCAAGGGTAGGGCGGCAGGTCTAGCGACGCTTATCAATGCGTCTTGAGTGCGTATCAAGGAGTCTGAAAAAGGGTGGCGGGGCCGCTGGTTCAGGCGATGGCTCGCGCGGCCTCACGATAGACCGTCGGCGGCACGCCGACATGGTCGCGGAAGAAGCGCGAGAAATTGCCCTGCGTGGTGAAGCCGAGATTGCACGCGACCGAGATCAGCGGCTCCTGCGACCATTGCAGCTGCCGCACCGCTTCCTCCATGCGCAGCGTGTTCCAGTAGACGTTGGGCGTCAGATTGGTCTGTTCCTTGAACAGAGCGAAGAAATGCGGCCGCGACAGTCCGACACTGCGCGCCACCTCGTCGAAGCAAATGCGCTCGCAGACATTGGCTTTCATCAACTGGATCGCCTTGCGGACCCGGAAGTCCTGCATGGTGTTGATGCGGACACGCACCTCCTGCGGCGCCGAGGCGTCGGCGGCATCGAGCACCGAGTCGATGAAACGCTCGATCTCGTAGTTGGCGATGTCGTCGATGCTCTCATTATCGCTGAGATGGTCGAGCAGATTGGCGGCGGCCTGATGCAGCCAAGGTTCGAGCGTGATCGCGGCTTGTGAAAACAGTGGCGCGGACGAGGGCAGGTCGCGGCGGCGCCGCGCCCAATCCGGATCGATGTAGAAGGCGAGAAACAGACCGGGCGTCCTGTTTTGCGACAGAACATGGCTGTGCGGCTGGAAGGAGTTGATGCCGGCGGCGGTGCAGGGGCCAAGCCGTACGGTCTCTCGGCCGATGGTCATCTCCCCGGCCGTGCCTTCCAGCCAGATGATCAGATGCGCCTCGACATGGGCATGGGTGACGAAGTCGCTTGCGACATTGAGGACAGAAACATGTCCGAACCGGCCCCAGTAGAGCCTGATCGCTTCCGTCATGGGTATATCCTCCCGCAGACGACTGGCCTCCCTTCGCCTGCGCCGGGATAGTGCTGCTGAGTTCGGGGCCGCGTCAAGGCGGGAGTCCGCGGCGATCGTGGAGGACGGCTGATGCGGGCGGATTTTCAGACTGAGCGATAGGTTTCCCCTTCTCCCTTGTGGGACCCACAAGGGGAGAAGGGAAGAACGCCCTCTTAAACCGAAGCCGTCAGCGCAAGCCGCCCATCGAGGCTGAACAGGGCGTTTGTCACAGACTGTTTTGTCGTATGACCATGATCTCTGGGCAACCGGTTCCGTTTGTCCGAGAAAACCGGTTTCCACTTTTCGGGGTCATTGTCTTAATCGCTGCGGCGGAAATTGCGGATGCGGTCGAACAGCACCGCCAGCAGGATGGCGCCTCCGATGAACACGCCTTGCCAGAAGGCATTGATGCCGAGGAGGCCAAGACTGTTGCGGATCACTTCGATCAGGGCCGCGCCGACGATGGCGCCGAAGGCGGTGCCGACGCCACCAGCCAGATTGGCGCCGCCGATGACAGTGGCGGCGATCACCTGCAACTCCATGCCGGTGCCGAGATTGGTGGTGACGGCGCCCAGCCAGCCGGTCTGGATGATGCCGGCAATGCCTGCCGACAGCGCCGAGATCATGTAGACGGCAACCTTGATCTTGCGCACCGGCACGCCGGTCAGTGTCGCCGCATGCTCATTGCCGCCAATGGCGAAGATGTGGCGGCCGAACTTGGTCCAGCGCAGGATGAAGCCGGTGATCAGCGCCAGAAGGATCATGTAGAGAACCGGATTGGCGATGCCGAACACCCAGGCGCCGCCGCCCAATGCCAGCAGTTTGGCGTGGTCTGGCCCGAACTGGAAGACGACGGTGTTGTTGGAGGCGACCATCGCCAGGCTGCGGGCGATCGACAGCACACCGAGCGTTACCACGAATGGTGGAAAGCCAAGATAGGCGATCAGGATGCCGTTGAAGGCGCCGATGGCGAGCGCGGTTGCGATAGAGGCCAGAATGCCGACCTCGATCGAGTAGCCGGCATGCATAGTGACGGCCAAAATCATCGACGACAGGCAAAGCACCGAGCCGACCGACAGGTCGATGCCGCCGGTGATGATGACGAAGGTCATGCCGAGCGCGATGATGGCGACGAAGGTGATGTTGCGGGTGATGTTGTAGAGGTTTTTCGACGTGGCGAAGGCGTCGGTGGCAAACGATAGGAACACGCACGCAAGGATGACGGAGATCACCACCCAGAAAGTCTGGCTGGCAAACAACCTTGCCGGCAAGGATTGCTGCTTGTGCTCGATCGGCTGGTCAATTGTCAGTGCCATCATCGACCTTCATTTGCTGTCATAGTGAAAAGCTTGAAATCAAACCTGTTCGATGGCGCCGGTGATCAGCCCGGTGACTTCCTCGGGCGAACTCGACGCAATCGTCTTGTCGGCGACCTTGCGGCCGCGTCGCATGACGATGACGCGGTCGGCGACGGTGAAGACATCGGGCATGCGGTGACTGATCAGCACCACGGCGATGCCCTGGTCGCGCAAATGGCGGATCAGGTTCAGCACCTCGGCGACCTGGCGGACCGAGATTGCGGCCGTCGGTTCGTCCATCAGCACGATCTTGGCCTGCGACAGCATGGTGCGGGCAATCGCCACCGCCTGGCGCTGGCCACCCGACATCTGCTTGACGAGGTCGCGCGGACGGGTCTCGGACTTCAATTCGGCGAAGAGCTGGCCTGCGCGCTTGTACATCGTCGCATAATCGAGGATGCGGAGCGGCCCTAGGCCGCGGCGCAATTCGCGGCCGAGATAGACATTCGCCGCCGCGGTCAGATTGTTGCAGAGCGCCAGATCCTGGTGGACGATCTCGATGCCGTGCTGGCGGGCTTCCGCCGGCTTGTGCAGGATCAACTCCTTGCCGTCCATTCGCATGGTGCCATGGCTCGGGCGGAAATTGCCGGCGATCATCTTGACCAGCGTCGACTTGCCGGCGCCGTTGTCGCCCATCAGGCCGACCACCTGTCCGGGCTCGATCGACAACGACACGTCGTTGACCGCCTGGATGGCGCCGAAATGCCTTGAGATGTTGGTGAGTTCGAGAACCGCCACCAGCCTTAACCTCCCCGTGCCTTGCCTGCTTTTCCGGTGGACCGGGCGCAGCTTTCGCCACGCTTTTCCAGCTCCTCCCGGAAACAGCGCTGACGTGCATCTACGCGAATGCCTGCGTAGGCGTCAATTGTCAGACGAATAAGAATTGGCGATAGTCATGGAAATGCGGCCGGAGGCTCTTGCGGGACGGGGTTGAATCTTTCGAAAAATCAGTTTTGTAGGACAAATGGCATTGACGTTGGCCGCGAGCCGAGATTAGCTGAGCATCGGAGGACTAAATTTAATATACCGATCCCATGCCGGCCTGCCGCGCGGGATCATCGGAGGATTGTCGGTCGTTGCCAGTCAGTTTTCGATCTGGCCGACCGAGATGAAAATACTTATCGGCCTGGCGTATGACATGAGCGCTCGCACAACGACCCTCTGTCAGCACGCATCCGGTCGATCTGTGTGGCGGGCACGCCGTGCCCGTCTGTTTCCAAGGGAGGACTGACATGAGGAAAACACTTTTGCTCGCCGCCGTCGCCGCCATGGCGCTTGGCGCCGGGCCGGCTTTGGCCAAGAAACAGCTCGTCATTGTCGTGAAAGGTCTCGACAATCCGTTCTTCGAAGCCATTCACCAGGGCTGCGAGAAATGGAACAAGGAAAACGCCAGCTCGGAATATGAGTGCTTCTACACCGGTCCGGCGTCGACTTCCGATGAAGCCGGCGAGGCGCAGATCGTCCAGGACATGCTGAGCAAGGCCGACACGGTGGCGATGGCAATTTCGCCGTCCAACGCGCCACTGATCGCGCAGACGATCAAGACCGCCAACCCGACGATCCCGATCATGACCGTCGATGCGGATCTCAGCAAGGAAGATGCAGCACTTCGCAAGACCTATCTCGGCACCGACAACTATCTGATGGGCAAGAAGATCGGCGAGTACATCAAGAAGGGCAAGCCGAATGGTGGTACGATCTGCACCATTGAAGGCAACCCGGCTGCCGACAACATCCTGCGTCGTGCCCAGGGCATGCGTGATGCGCTTTCGGGCAAGGACGGCCTCGCCGCACTTGCCGGTGACGGTGGCTGGACCGAAGTTGCAGGCTGCCCGGTGTTCACCAATGACGACGGCGCCAAGGGCGTACAGGCGATGACCGACATCCTCGCCGCCAACCCCAAGCTCGACGCCTTCGGCATCATGGGCGGCTGGCCGCTGTTCGGCGCGCCGCAGCCCTATCGCGATCTGTTCGGACCGCTCAAGGACCGGATAGCCAGCAACGACTTCGTCATCGGTGCCGCCGACACGATCGGCGACGAGGTGGCGATCGCCCGTGACGGCCTCGTGACCGCGCTGGTCGGTCAGCGGCCGTTCGAAATGGGCTACAAGGCGCCGTCGGTGATGATCGACCTCATCGAAGGCAAGGCCGTCGCCGATCCGGTGTTCACCGGCCTCGACGAATGCACCAAGGATACTGTCGACACCTGCATCCAGAAGTAGGTTTTCGATTCGGGGCGCTTGGCAACGGGCGCCCCGTCACTTCCTGAATTGGACGCAATGGTTGGGGCGACAGGCGCCGGCTTTGGCGCGTCCATAGTTTGGATTTTTCGGCAAGATCGGCGCACCGTGCAGGTTCGGGCCAGTCCGGACGTCAGACAGCCGACGCATTGGAACGTGGATGCCGGACGAGAAGTCAAAAGAGCGAGCCGATCGGACCAAGGCACAAGCCAGACGCCGTACGGCCGTCATGCGAACGGGTGGTGCGGCGCACTTCGCAGGGGCGAGCGTGCATGTCTCGCTGGCCGGCGAGATTGGCTTGCGGATCGTGCGCGGTGACTATCCGCCCGGCACTATCCTGCCCAATGAGGCCAAATGGGCCGAGATCTTCAATGTCAGCCGTTCGGCGGTGCGCGAAGCCATCAAGATGCTGATGGCGAAAAGCCTGTTGGCATCGCGCCCCAAGATCGGCAGCTGGGTCGAGCCGAAGGAGCGCTGGAACCTGCTCGACCGTGACGTGCTGGCCTGGTACGCGACCGCGCCTGACCGCGAGGCTTTTCTGCGCACCGTACAGGAGTTCCGCCACATCATCGAGCCCGAGGCGTCGGCCTTTGCCGCCGTGCGGCGCAGCGAACAGCAGATGGAGGAGATCAGCCAGGCCTGCCGCGACATGAACGAGGCCCTGAGCCTGCAGGATCGTATCCGCGCCGACACGCGCTTTCATCTCGCTATCCTGCGCGCCTCCGGCAACGACCTTTTGGTGCCGCTCGGCGTTCTGATCGAGTCGGCGCTCGACCATCTCTTCGCGTTCACAACGCAGCAGGTCGGTGATCAGCGGCAGGCACAGAAACTGCATGAGGCGATCGAGAAGAACATCCGCCTGCGACGTCCGGTAGCCGCGCGCAGTGCCGTGCACAAGCTGCTTGAAAACACCGACGATGGGATCGGGCGGTCAAGGCGCTGACTGGCGCCTTTGGACGGCTCAGATCGTCTGCTTCTTGCCGTCCTTGGTCGGCATCAGGTCGACGCCGTTGATCTTGCCGATATGCGTCGCCAGCATCGGCACGAATTGCTCGGCAGGGCCGGTGGCATGGGCGCCGGCGAAGGAGTTCTTGGTGGCGTTGCCGAGCGGATTGGCGATGCCGGCCGCCCCCGCCATCGATTCCAGATAGGTCAGGTCCTTGAAGGCGTTGGCGATCGAGAATTTGTGGGCGTCGCGGTCGCCCTCCAGCGTCCAGCGCATGAAGGTCTGGTAAAAGCCGCAATCCATGCGGCCATTGCGAATGACGCTGTCGAAGCGCGGCGGCGAGATGCCGACCTTCTCGGCCAGCGCCAATGCCTCGGAATAGATCGCGGCGTAGCCGAGCGAGATGAAATTATTGAGCAGTTTCATGCGGTGGCCGTCGCCGGTGTCGCCGATATGGACGATGCGCCCGGCCCAGGTTTCGATCACCGGTTTCACCCTGGCAAAGAGGGCGTCTGGCGCGCCGACCATGGCGTCGAGCGTGCCTTCCCAGGCTTCCTTCGGCGTGCGGCTCAGCGGCGCGTCGACAAAATCGATGCCGAGCGCCTTAAGTTCCGCTGCCAGTGCCACCGTCGAGACAGGATCTGAGGTCGAGCAATCGATCACGACCGAGCCTTTCTTCAAACCCTCCTTGAGGCCGCCGGGGCCGCGAATGATGGCTTCGACCTCGCGTGAGCCGGTGACGCAGATGAAGACGATTGTCGATGCCGCCGCCACATCGCGCGGGGTCGATGCTTCCTTCGCACCTCGACCGAGCAGGTCTTCCGCCGGCTTGCGGTTCTTGCGGCCGAGAAATGTCAGGGCGTAGCCCTTGTCGACGATGTTCTTGGCGATCCCGTGTCCCATCAGGCCAAGGCCGATGAAGCCGATCTTTTCGCTCGCGGCGGTCGTATTCATGTCTTCAAGTCCTGTTGCAATGATTGATGATCGGCGCTGCCGTTTTGCAGGCGAGGGCGGTTGCGGATCGCGATATTGTCTGACAATACACATAAATCCCAGAGGATGTGGAGAGCAAAATGGCGAAGCGGATCATGTTCACAGGCGGCAGCGGCAAGGCCGGACGCCATGTCGTGCAGTATCTGGTGGAGCAGGGCTGTCAGGTGCTCAACATCGACACCAAGCCGCTCGACAACCCCAAGGTGCGCACGCTGATCACCGACATCACCGACAGCGGGCAGGTGTTCAACGCGCTGTCGAGCTACATGGGCCTGCATGAATTCGACCCATCGCTGCGCCCGCAGCCGGTCGATGCCGTGGTCCATTTCGCCGCCATTCCGCGCATCATGATCACCACCGACAATGAGGTGTTCCGTATCAATGCGCTCGGCACCTACAATGTCATCGAGGCGGCGGTAAAGCTCGGCATCCCCAAGGTGGTGATCGCCTCCAGCGAGACGACCTATGGCCTGGTTTTCGCCAACGAGCCGCGCGATCCCAAATATTTCCCGCTCGACGAGGAATACGACGTCGATCCGATGGACAGCTATGCGTTGTCCAAGGTCGTCAACGAGAAGACGGCACGCGCGTTCGCACAGCGCAACGGCACCGATATCTACGCCTTGCGCATTGGCAACGTCATCGAGCCGCATGAATATTCGCTGTTTCCGAAATGGTTCGCCGATCCCGGTTTCCGCAAGCGCATCGCCTGGAGCTATGTCGATGCGCGCGACCTCGGCCAGATAACGCTGCGCGCCATCGAGAAGGACGGCCTCGGCTACCAGGTGTTCAACGCCGCCAACGATGACACCTCGTCCGATCTGCCGACCGCCGAACTGTTGAAGCGTTTCTACCCCGGCGTGCCGGTCAAAACCGAACTCGGCGAATATGAAACGCTGCTGTCCAACCGCAAGGCGCGCGAGATGCTGGGTTTCCGCCCGAAGCATAGCTGGCGCAAATACGTCACGACGCCCTGATTCACGAGAGCAGCTGGGCTGATCTGTGCACAGCGCCCGGCTTTGCGGCCCAAGCCGCTTGCCGCGCTTGACAGCACCCCTCAATCCGGACTTTCTGGAACCCATGCGGGACGCGAAGCCGAACAAGGAAAAATCGCCAGCGAAAGCGGCTTCCATCGAGCGTTCCGCCGGCGTTCGCCGACCCGACGCGGCGCGCATTCCAGGCTCGAGCGTTCATGCCTCGCTGGCCAGCGAGATCGGCCTCAGGATCGTGCGTGGCGACTATCCGCCCGGCACGATCCTGCCGAATGAAGCGAAATGGTCGGAGACCTTCAGCGTCAGCCGCTCGGCGGTGCGTGAAGCGATCAAGATGCTGATGGCCAAGGGCCTGCTGGCCTCACGCCCCAAGATCGGCAGCTGGGTCGAGCCGAAGGAACGCTGGAACCTGCTCGATCGCGATGTGCTGGCCTGGTACGCGACGTCGCCGGATCGCGAGGTGTTCCTGAAGACCGTGCAGGAGTTCCGCCATATCATCGAGCCGGAGGCGACCGCCTTTGCCGCGATGCGGCGGACCGACGAACAGATGGCCGAGATCAGCCAGGCATGCCGGGAGATGGGCGAGGCGGCCAGCCTGCAGGATCGCACCCGCGCCGACACCCGTTTTCACCTCGCCATCCTGCGTGCCTCGGGCAACGACCTTCTGGTGCCGCTCGGCGTGCTGATCGAATCCGCCTTCGATCATCTCTTTGCCTATACGACGCGGGAGATCGACGATCTCAATCATGCGCAGAAGCTGCATGAGGCAATCGAGAAGAACATTCGGCTGCAGCGCCCGGATGCGGCGCGCAACGCGGTGCGCAAATTGTTGGCGAACACCGACGGCGTCATCCGCGCCCGATAGGGCCTATCGGCCGCCGCTAATCGTCTTTCTCACGCCCAAAGGCGGTGCGCAGCTCGTCCTTGGCGTCCTCAAGTACTTGTCTGCGCTCGGCGGGCAGGTTCTTGCCGGCGCGGTTGATGTAGAAGTTCAGCATCGACATGGCTGACTGGAACGGTCCGGCCTTGCGCCGGTGGCTGTGTTCGGCGGATCGCTTGAGCGAGGCGGCGATCTTCTTGGCGTCGTCGGATTCGAAGACGTGGTCCTCGAGATCCAACGCGTCGCTGTGCTCGGTCACGTCGGCCGACCATTTTTTCTTCGCGGTCACGGCAGGACTCCTTGTGCGGGGGGCTGGCCGGGAAACTCCGCACATTGGCATCGGTTCCCACTTCCCCTGGCTCTGGAGCCACGGATTTGCCCGCTGTGGCGCTGCTGCGGCTTGAGAATGGGCCGATACTGGGCGCAAAACGGCGGCCGAACTGAGAGCGCCGACAGGAAATGCATTGACCCGAACCGACAGCAATCAGCCGAGCCCCGGCATCGACAGCTCCTATGCCTGGATGCGGCTCGCCATCTCGATGCTGCTGGCGACGATCGGTGCCGTCGGCATGTGGGCGGTTGTCGTGGTGCTGCCCGCCGTGCAGGCCGAGTTCGGCGTTGACCGCGCCGCGGCGTCCATGCCCTACACCGCGACCATGGTCGGCTTTGCCGCCGGCAACGTTCTGATCGGCCACGCCATCGATCGTATGGGCTACTGGGTCCCGGCGCTGCTCTCTTCGATTGCGCTCTCCGCCGGCCTGCTGCTTGCGGCGCTGTCGAGCTCGATCCTGCAGTTCACCCTTGCCCAAGGGCTGCTGATCGGCGTCGGTACGTCGGTGATCTTCGGGCCGCTGATCGCTGATATCTCGCATTGGTTCAACCGCCGGCGCGGTGTCGCGGTGACTGCGGCGGCCGCCGGCAATTACCTTGCCGGGGCGTTCTGGCCGACCATCATGCCGACACTCATGAAGGCGGAGGGCTGGCGTTTCACCTATGCGGCCATCGGCATCTTCTGCCTGGTGACCATGGTGCCGCTGGTGCTGATGCTGCGGCGCGGGGCCCCGGCGGCAGCCGCCGCCGGTTCGCCAGGAAGCCGGTCAGTGCAGCCGATCTCGCTGTCGCCGGCGGCGTTGCAGGTGCTGCTGGTCGTCGCCGGCCTCGGCTGCTGCGTGGCGATGTCGATGCCGCAGGTCCATATCGTCGCCTATTGCATGGATCTCGGCTACGGCGTGACACACGGCGCCGACATGCTGTCGATCATGATGGCGGGGGGCGTCGTCAGCCGGTTGGCATCGGGCTTTATTGCCGATCGCATCGGCGGCATGAAAACGCTCATGATCGGTTCGGTGCTGCAGGGTCTGTCGCTGCTGTTCTACATTCCGTTCGACGGGCTTGCCTCGCTCTATGTGGTGTCGCTGGTATTCGGCCTGTCGCAAGGCGGCATCGTGCCTTGCTATGCCATCATCGTGCGCGACTACATGCCCGCCAAAGAGGCCGGGCAGCGCATCGGCATCGTCATGATGGCGACGATCTTCGGCATGGCGATCGGTGGCTGGATGTCGGGCTGGATCTACGACCTCACCGGCTCCTATGCCGCGGCGTTCCTCAACGGCATCGCCTGGAATTTGCTGAACATACTGGCGATCGGACTGTTGTTCTGGAAAGCACGGCGCAGCGCCGCCGCGATGGCTTGAAGGCTGGCAGGATTGTTGCCGTTGCTTGACAAGGACAACAGGCTGCGCGACGCCAGAAGGCGAGTGGGTGCGGCAAAGCGGGCCGGCGGGATGGTGACAGCAAAAACGACTGTATCGCGACCGCGCCCTGTCAGGTGCATTCCCGAGCGAGCGCGTCCGTGATCAAGCCGCGCTCGCGCCGTGGTGGCGGCCGCCCGACCATATCGGATGTCGCGCGCAAGGCCGGGGTCGGCGCCATCACCGTGTCGCGCGCCCTGCGCGAGCCGGAGCGTGTCTCGGAAGAGCTGCGCCGCCAGATCCAGGCCGCCGTCGACGAACTCGGCTATGTGCCGGACCCGAATGCGCGGGCGCTGGCCTCGGCGCGCGCCGAGGTGTTCGGCGTCCTGGTGCCGTCGCTTACCAACAACGTCTTTGCCGAGGTGGTGCGCGGCATCTATGACAGCCTGTCGGCCAGCCCTTTCCGCATTCAACTCGGCAACACCCATTATTCCGGCCTCGAGGAAGAGCGGCTGCTGCAGCTGTTCGGTTCGCAGCGGCCGGCAGCGCTGATCGTCGCCGGCATCGACCAGACACCGGCCTCGCGAAAGCTGCTGGAGAGCGCCGGCTGCCCGGTGGTGCAGGTCATGGAAACCGGGCCAGATCCAGTCGACATGATGGTCGGCTTCTCGCATCTGGAAGGCGGCAGGACGGCCACCGAACATCTGATCGAGGCCGGTTACCGCCGCATCGGCTTCATCGGAGCGCGCATGGATCCGCGCTCGCGGCGGCGTCTTGCCGGCTACCGCGCGGCGATGGAGGCGGCCGGGCTATTCGACCCGCGCCTCGTCACCACCACGCCGGTTCCGTCCAGCGTATCGCTCGGCCGCGAGATGTTCCGCGACGCACTGGCCAAGGTGCCGACACTCGACGCTGTCTTCTGCAACAATGACGACATCGCGCTCGGCGTGTTGTTCGAGTGTCATCGCACCTCGATCTTGGTGCCGAAGACGATCGGTATCGTCGGTTTCAACGACCTCGACATGATGCAGGTGGCGTTTCCGTCGATCACCAGCATCCGCACCCATCGCTACGAGATCGGCCGGCGTGCGGTCGCCATGGCGCTGGCGACGATCGCCGGCAACAGGCCAGAGCAACGGATCGTCGATCTCGGTTTCGAGCTCAAGCGCCGCGAAAGCACCGCCCGTTGAAACACACAAAGGCGACTGTGCGAATGCCGGTTTACAGGAAAATTTGGTAGCGCTACCATTTTCCGCTGAGCAGATGGGCGCGCAGCGGGTTGCGGCTGTTTATTATACATAAGCGACAACTAATTCTTGTTTATTATGGATAATATGATAGTTTCCGCCCGGCTGGCGGTGACAAGGGGAGGAACTGGGTCGGCCGTCACCGGCGACTAAAACGCGTATGCCAAGGCAAGGAGGTGCCGGCCCGATCGCGTCAATAATTTCGCATAGCGAAAACCACAATCGGAACTGCAACTGGGAGGAATATCGATGATCAAGTCACTTGTTGGTGGCATCGTTGCCGCCACTGCATTCGTCATGCTGAGCTCGTCGGCGATTGCCGCGGGCCCTGAAATCGTCAAGGGCCCGGCAGCGGAGCCGGATTGCTTCGCGCCCTGGGCCGCGGATACGCAGTTTTTCAAGTTTCCCAAAAAGGACGGCCCATACCGGATCGCGCTCGCCAACGGCTACATCGCCAACACCTGGCGCATCCAGATGATCCAGACCGCCAAGGCTTACGCAGCGCAAAAGGACGTCGCCGCCAAGTTGAAGGAATTCAAGGTGGTGTCGACCGGCGAGGATGTGCCGGCGCAGATTTCGGCGATCAACAACTTCATCGATTCCGGCTATGACGCCATTGTCGTCAACGCGCAGAACCCGACCGCTTTCGCGCCGGTCATCAAGCGCGCCAAGGAGGCCGGTGTCGTGCTGGTTGCTTTCGACAACATTCTCGACACCAAGGACGCCATCAACGTCAATGTCGATCAGAAGGGCCTCGGCGAACTTTGGGGCAAATGGCTGGTCGACCATATACCCGATGGCGGCAAGATACTTGAGGTGCGCGGTGTTGCTGGCACGTCGGTCGATACCGACCGCCACAATGGCATCCATGAGGTCTTCGATGCTTCGGGCAAGAAATGGGACGTCACCGAAGTCGCCGGCAAGTGGGATGATCCGACAGCGCAGAAGGTCACGGCTGACGCGATCGCCACCAATGGTCCGTTCGTCGGCATTACCGGCCAGGGGGGTGACACCGGCATCGTACAGGCGATGATCGACGCCAAGCATCCGTTTGTACCGTTCGGCGGCGAAACAGAGAACGGCTTCCGCAAATTCTGCTCCGCCCATGCAGCTGACGGGCTGAAATGCTCGTCGGCCGGCACTGGCCCGGCGCAGGTGGCGGTCGCCATCAAGACGGCGATTGCCGCGCTTGAAGGCAATGTCGTGCCACAATCGGTCAAACTGCCGTTGGCGATCGTCGAGGATCCGAACTTCAAGGCCGGGCAGGATTTCTTCCCCGACCAGTCCGACAATTTCTTCGTCGGCAACTCCTTCCCGACCTGCGGCATCAATTTCACGGCGCAGGAAATCATGGGTCAGACCAAGGCTGACCAATAGGCTGCACCGCGGGCGCCGTTAAACCCCCGGCGCCGACCACTCGATAGTCTGGTCGTCAAAGTGCCTGGGGAGGGCCGATGGACGGTGCGGTTCCGCTCTTCCGGATGGAAGGAATATCCAAGCGCTATGGTGGCGTGCGGGCGCTGGAAAAGGCCGAACTTTCGGTCACGTCCGGCAGCATCCACGCCATCCTTGGCGAAAACGGCGCCGGCAAATCGACGCTGATCAAGATCATGGCGGGCGTCGTCGCGGCCGATGAAGGCCGAATGACACTGGATGGCCGCGAGGTGACTTTCGCGTCGCCGGCTGCTGCCAACCAGGCTGGCATCGTCTGTATCTTCCAGGAGCTGTCGCTGGTTCCAGAACTCAGCGTCGCCGACAACATCGTCATCTCCGATCCGCCCAAACGCTTCGGCATGATCGACCGCAAGGCGCAGCGCCGCATCGCGGAAGAGGCGCTGGCGCGCGCGGGTGCGGCCGACATTCATCCGTCGGCACTGGTCAAGGACCTGCCCTTGTCGCGGCGGCAGATGGTCGAAATCGCCAAGGCACTCGCCAGAAAGCCGCGCATCCTGATCCTCGACGAGGCGACGTCGGCGCTGACGGCGGCGGACGTCTCGAACATCTTCGCGGTGCTGAAGCGGCTGCGCTCGGAAGGGCTGGCCCTGCTCTACATATCGCATCGCATGAACGAGATCGCCGAATTGGCCGGCCAGTGCACGGTGTTCCGCAATGGTCGTAACGTCGCAAGCTATCCGGCCGGTTCGAAGAGCGACAATGAAGTGGTCGAACTGATGATCGGCCGCGAATACAGCCACATCTTTCCGCCGAAACCCGCGGCCGTGCCTGCGACCGCCGCCCCCAGGTTAGAGGCCCGCAAGCTCTCGTGGACTGACCGGCTGGACAATATTTCATTGACTGTCAGGGCCGGCGAGGTGGTTGGCCTCGGCGGCCTTGACGGTCAGGGCCAGCGCGAATTGCTGCTCGCCTTCTTCGGTGTGCTGCGCGGCCTCAGCGGTCAAATCCTGATCGACGGCAAACCGGTCACGATCGCCAGCCCCGCGGCTGCGCGCGAGGACGGCATCGGCATGGCGCTCATTCCCGAGGACCGCAAGACCGAAGGCCTGATGCTGCCGATGACCGTGCGCGAGAACCTGTCCTTCGCAGCCCTCGACCGGCTCTCGAAAGCCGGCATCATCGACCGCGCCGCCGAGCAGCGGCTGATCGACGACATGGTCGGCCTTTTGGCGATCAAGACGGCGGGCCTCGACATTCCGGTCGCGGCACTTTCGGGCGGCAACCAACAGAAGGTTGTCATCGCCAAATGGCTGATGCGCCAGCCGCGCATCATCCTACTCAACGATCCGACACGCGGCATCGACGTCGGCACCAAGCAGGAGCTCTACCAACTGATGCGCAAGCTTGCCGATGCGGGTGCGGCGATCCTGTTCTATTCGACCGACTATGACGAGTTGATCGGGTGCTGCGACCGTGTGCTGGTGCTCTATGATGGAGCGGTCAAGCGCGAGCTGGTCGGCGCCGAGATCAGCGAGCGGGCGCTGATATCAAGTGCGCTCAACATCCATGGCGAGGACAGCCCCGTGAGCCTGGGGGCGGACGTATGAAGGATTGGCGCTACTGGCTTGCCGAGCAACGCGGAACGCTGCTGGCATTTGGCATCTTCATCGTCATGTTCGTCATCTACACCTCGAACCATCCGGCCGGTTTCACCGCCAATGTCGTGCAGACGGCGGCGAACAAGGGCGTGCTGCTTGCCTTCGTCGCCATGGCGCAGACGCTGGTGGTGATCACCGCCGGCATCGACTTGTCCATCGGCATGATTTTCCTGCTCACCAACTGCCTCGCCTCCTGGCTGGTGGTGGGTACGCCGATGCAGACGACGCTTGGCGTCATCGCCGTGCTGGCGGTGGGCCTTTTATGCGGCGCCATCAACGGCGCCATCGTCATCTATGGGCGGCTGCAGCCGATCGTTGCCACGATTGCCACAGGGGCCGTCTATTACGGCATCGGCCTGTTGCTGCGGCCATTTCCGGGCGGTTCGGTCAATGAGGATCTGGCCGACGCGCTGACCGGCCGCGTGTTCGGCGTGGTGCCGGCAAGCCTCGCCGCGCTGTTGGCAATCGTGCTGGTGATCTGGGTGCCGTTCAGCCGCTCGGTGCTAGGCCGCGCCGCTTATGCGGCAGGGTCGTCGGAGACGGCGGCCTACATGTCCGGCGTGCCAATCCGGCGCGGCAAATTCGCTGCCTACACGCTGGCCGGGCTGCTGGCTGCGATCGGCGGCCTGTTCCTGACCTTCTTCACCTATACGGGCGAGGCGGCCTATGCCAGCGGCAACGCCTACACGCTGTTTTCGATCGCCGCCGTGGTGCTCGGCGGCGTCTCGCTGTTCGGCGGCAAGGGCAGCGCCATAGGCGCGATCTTCGGCGCGCTCGCCTTCCGCACCATCGGCGACCTGCTGTTCGTGTTCGATTTCGATCCGCTCTGGCAGCCGCTGTTCCAGGGCGTTATCCTGCTGGTCGCCGTCAGCCTCGGCGCCTTCGCCTTGTTTCGGGTCCGCAACCGGCTGGAGTGGTTCCTGTGAGCGAAACGACGCTTGGCGGCATTGCCGGCCGCATGCCCAGGTTCATCCGCCGCGCCGATCCGGCGGTGCTGACGGCCTTTGCCTGCATCGTGCTTCTGCTGTTCCTCGGCAGCCTCTATTCCAGAAGCTTCCTGTCGCCTGAATATCTCTTGCAGCAGCTCAAGGTCGCCTCGTTCCTCGGTGTCATCGCCACCGGCATGATGTTGGTCGTCCTGCTTGGCCAGATCGACCTGTCGGTGCCGTGGGCGGTGGCGGCGGGCGCGATGATGGCCTGTGCGGCGGCGGCCTATGGTCCGGTCGGCGTGGCGCTGGCCATTCCGTCCGGCATCGTCTGCGGCATGCTGATCGGCGTCGTCAACGGCATCGGCGTCGCCTATCTGCGCATCCCCTCGATGATCATCACGCTGGCCACCAACGCCGTCGCGCAGGGTCTGATGGTCGTCTACACCGGCGGCTTCTCGCCACAGGATTCGGCGACGGGCGCAATGCGCTACCTGGCGACCGGCTTTGCCATTCCGGGCGTCCCCAACGCCGTCATCATCTGGGCGCTGATCGGCGCTGCAATGGTGTTCGTGCTGACCCGCACCAGCTTCGGCCGCACCGTCTACGGCATCGGCAACCGCGAGCGCGCCGCCTATCTCTCCGGCATCGACACACGGCGCGTGGTGATGATCGCTTTCGCGGTATCGGGCGGGCTCTCCGCATTCGGCGGCGTGCTGCTCGCCGGCTATGCCTCCAAGGCGGCGCAGTCGATGGGCGATGCCTATCTGCTGCCGTCGATCGCAGCTGTCGTGCTTGGCGGCACCTCGATCCTGGGCGGGCGCGGCTCGTATCTGGGCACCGTCGCCGGTGTCATCCTGATCACCCTGCTGCAATCCATCCTGTCGGTCATGCAGATGCCGGAGGCGGGGCGGCAGATCATCTATGGCGTCGTCATCGTCGCCATGCTGCTGCTCTACGGCCGCGCGCCGGCAAGCCGCTGACAGTGGGCGAAAGGCCAGCACAGGCGCCAATTGGCGCTCCCGGCTCATTGCCTCAAGCCATCGTGGTGATGGGCGTCGCCGGCAGCGGCAAGTCGGCCGTCGGTATTGCACTGGCGGCCGCGCTGGGCGTTACCTTTATCGAGGGTGACAGGCTGCACCCGCCGGAAAACGTCGCACGCATGGCGAGCGGCGAGCCACTCACCGATCAACTTCGTGAAGGCTGGCTTGACGCGATCGGCGAGCGCATCGCCGCGTCGGTAGGGCAGGGCGAAGGCGTGATTGCCGCCTGCTCGGCGCTGAAGCGCAGCTATCGCGCGCGCTTGAGCGGCTTCTGCCCTGCGATCGTCTTCCTCTATCTGGAGATCGACGCTGACACGGCCAGGTGGCGTGTCGTCAGCCGCAAGGGCCATTTCATGCTGGCAAGCCTCGTCGACAGCCAGTTCGCTATCCTAGAGCCGACAGCGGATGAGAGGGCCTTGACGCTCGATGCGACCCGCCCGGTCGGCGAACTCGTCGGTGCGGCCGCCCACCAGCTACGCCGGTCGATAGGAATTTTTTCTTGATCCCGTGACCTCAGCTATGGTACATATTCATTTATGGTGCTGATTTGCGCCAGTGACCCGTCGCACAGGCGGGTTTTTCGTTTGATGCTCCGTCAGCCTGCGCACGCCGGCAAAGGCTCCGAAGGAACCCGTTAACCCGAGTTCGTTGCCCTGAACCGGATCGTAAGGCGACCAGCGGCCTGCCACCGGCGATGGCGGAGCCGCCAGCAAACCCTCGAACAGTTTGCGCGCATCGGTGCCTTCACCAAGCACAGCGCGGGTGGCGGCGGCGTAATCAGGGGATTCCATGCGCATATGGCGCTACAAGCGAAACCTCGATACGCGGCGGCAGATTGGCAGTCGGTGGTCTAGATCTGTGACGTCAGTTCGACGGGGAAATCATCATTGTCGGCATCGCGCATGGCGGCGAGGCTGCGATTGTCCAGCACTTCGGCGATCGCCTGCCGCACCTCCAGCATCATCTGCCGGACCTGGCAGGTAGCCTCGTCGCAGTCGTCGCAGCGCTGATACTGCGTGCGGCTGGCGCAGGGGATCGGCGCCAGCGGCCCGTCAAGCACCCGCACGACATGGCCGATCTTGATTTCAGAGGCCGGCCTGGCGAGGCGATAGCCGCCTTCCTTGCCCTTGCGGCTCTGGACGAAACCGGCATTGCGCAACTCGCCCAGGATGGCATCGAGGAATTTCTTCGGAATATTGTTGGCCACCGCGATGTCGTTGACGAAGGCCAATTGGCCCAGTGGCAGGCCAGACAGATGCACGAGGGCCTTGAGGCCGTATTTGCCTTTTTTTGTCAGCATGCCCAGATCACCCCATTGAAGCCCCAACCACTCGCATCTGGCGACTGTTTGTGTGCAAATAATGACGTTTTTGCCGTGCGGCGATATTTCGCGAAAACAAGGCGCCGAATGGCATGTTAGGCGCAAACACGTTGATTCTTTGTAACGTTCTGCACGGATGACGCCGATATTTCGCTGAAAACCGGGTTTCCGGAGCACAAAACGAAGAAAGCCGGCAGGGTGCCGGCTTTCTTTGTTTTCTCCGGATGTTTGTGTCGTCAGCGGCTGCCATAGGTCTGGTCGAGCAGGCCGCCGGCGGCGAAATGCTCCTTCTGCACCTTGTCCCAGCCGCCAAAAACGCCTTCGACGGTCAGCAGCCGGACGTCGGGAAACTGGGCTTTGTATTTGGCCTCCACTGCCGCGTCGCGGACCCGGGTGCCGTTCTGGGCGAGAATGTCCTGGCCCTCAGGCGTGTACAGGAAGTCGAGATAGGTCTTTGCCAGATCGCGCGTGCCATGCTCGTCGGCGACCTTGTCGACGATGGCGACCGGGAATTCGGCCAGCAGACTGACCGAGGGCGTGACCTGCTCGAATTTGTCGTCGCCATACTCCTTGCGGATGCCGCGCGTCTCGGACTCGAAGGTGATCAGCACGTCACCTATCTCGCGCTGCACGAAGGTTGTGGTCGCGGCGCGGCCGCCATTGTCGAAGATCGGCACGTTGTTGAACAACTTGGTAATGAACTCCTTCACCTTGGCGTCGTCGCCCTTGAAGGCTTCCTTGGCATAGGCGGTAGCCGCCAGATAGGTGTAGCGCGCATTGCCTGATGTCTTCGGGTTGGGGAAGATCACCTGCACGTCGTCGCGCACGAGATCGTTCCAGTCCTTGATATGTTTGGGGTTGCCGGCGCGCACCAGGAAGGACGGCAGCGAATAGAAAGGCGAGGCGTTGTCGGGGAAATCCTTCTGCCAGTCGGCCGAGACCAGGCCCTTCTTGACGAGGAAGTCGATGTCGGTGACCTGGTTGAAGGTGACGACATCGGCAGCGAGGCCTTCGGCGATGGCACGCGCCTGCGCCGAGGTGCCGGCATGCGACTGGTCGACGGCGACGCCCGGATGGTGCGCGATGAAGGCCTTGTTGATCTGCACGAACAGTTCGCGGCCGACATCATAGGATGCGTTGAGCAATTTGTCGGCCGACCAAGCTTGGGAGGATGCCAGGAGCAGGCCGGCGACGGTGGCGACGCCGAGGAAAAATCGCTTCATGAAAACAAGCTCCGGATGCAATTGGTTTATGGTCGAACCATAGCTGTGGCGCGCGGTGCGCGACGAGGCACGCGAGACGGCTCTGTGGTTGTGCTGCGAGAAAAGCTATCGCCGAAACAGCCGGATGCCAGGATTTTCTTCCAAAGAGAGACACCCTTCAGTTCTGATCGTGGGCAAGAAGATCGCATCGCGATGCTGGGTCGAGAACTGGCTGGAATAGCGCTCGACCGAGTATCAGGCAGGCGGAAACAGCTTCCAGCGGCCGGGACGGAACGCCACCCGGCTTTTCTGCGCCGCGGGATGATCGACAGGCAATTCGATTTCGACCCGCTGGCGCTCGCCACCGATCTCGAGTTCGACGCGGCGCGTGCCGGCGACGCGGCGGCTGGCGGCAACCGTGCCGGCGATGCAGCCGCTGCAGCCGTCCAGCAATTCGACATGGTGCGGACGGAAGTAAAGCGTCGCTTCGCCCGAGGGCTCGTTCGGCGCGGCAAGCCCGATCGGACGGTCGGCGAGCCAGATCTCGCCATTTTCGACCTTGACCGGAAGCGAGCTCGATTCGCCGATGAAGCCGTAGACGAAGGGTGAGTTGGGCGCGTCATAGATGTCGTCGGCAGTGCCGACCTGCTCGATGCGGCCCTGGCTCATCACCACGACGCGGTCGGCAAGCTCCAGCGCCTCTTCCTGGTCGTGAGTGACGAAGACGGTGGTGTGGCCGGTGGCGTCGTGGATCTCACGCAGCCAGCGGCGCAATTCCCGGCGCACCTGCGCGTCAAGCGCACCGAACGGCTCGTCGAGCAGCAGTACCTTAGGTTCGATGGCCATGGCGCGCGCCAGTGCCACGCGCTGGCGCTGGCCGCCTGAGAGCTGCGCCGGATAGCGCTTTTCGAGCCCGGAAAGCTGGACGAGGTCGAGCAGCTCTGAGGCGCGGCGGCGGATTTCCTGCGCCGGCGGGCGCGACGACCCGTGCCGGACCTTCAGGCCGAAGCCGATATTGTCAGCCACCGTCATGTGCCGGAACAGCGCATAGTGCTGGAAGACGAAGCCGACATTGCGCTCCTGGATCGACTTGTGCGAGGCGTCCTCGTCGCCGAAGAAGATATTGCCTCGCGTCGGCCGCTCCAGCCCCGCGATCAGCCTGAGCAGCGTCGTCTTGCCGGAACCGGACGGCCCCAGCAACGCGATCAACTCGCCCGACTTGATGTCGAGCGACACGTCATGAAGCGCCGGAAACCGCTCAAACTCCTTGCGTACGTTGGCAACGCGAACTTCCATGCAAATCCCTCTGTCAGTGCCCGCGCGTCGCGGCGATCTCGGCGCCGTAGCGCATCTCGAGAAGTGTTTTCAAGACCAGCGTGACGAGCGCCAGGCCCGCAAGCAATGAAGCGACGGCAAAGGCGCCGACAGCGTTGTACTCGTTATAGAGGATTTCGACATGCAGCGGCATGGTGTTGGTCAGGCCGCGTATGTGGCCCGACACGACCGACACCGCGCCGAACTCGCCCATGGCACGCGCATTGCACAGGAGTACGCCGTAGAGCAGCCCCCATTTGACGTTGGGCAAGGTCACGTACCAGAAGGTCTGCCAGCCATTGGCGCCAAGCGAGAGTGCTGCCTCCTCGTCGCCATTGCCCTGTTCCTGCATTAGCGGGATCAGTTCGCGGGCGACGAAGGGGAAGGTGACGAAGACGGTGGCCAGCACGATCCCGGGCACGGCAAACAGGATGACGATGCCATGTGCTTTCAGCCAGCTGCCGAGCAACCCCTGGGCACCGAACAGAAGCACATAGACGAGCCCCGAAATAACCGGCGAGACCGAGAAGGGCAGGTCGATCAGGGTGGTCAGGAAGGCCTTGCCCTTGAACTCGAACTTGGCGATCGCCCAAGCGGCGGAGATGCCGAAGACGATGTTGAGCGGCACCGAAATCGCCGCCACCAGCAGGGTCAGCCGGATCGCCGAGCGCGTGTCGGGATTGCCAAGCGCTTCGGTGTAGGCATCGATGCCCTTGGCGAAGGCTTCGTTGAAGACGATGATCAGCGGCAAGACCAGGAAAATGCCGAGGAAGGCGAAGGCGACAGCCATCAGCGCCACACGCGCTGGGCGACTTTCCGTGACCGCCGCCGACCGGCTTCCGTGGTGCGGTTCGTAGGATTTGATCTCGGGATCAGGCATAGCGCTTGCGGCTCCATGTCTGCACGAGATTGACGACCAAAAGCATGATGAACGACAAAGCGAGCATGATCGCCGCGATCGCAGTTGCCGCGGGGTAATTGTATTCCTCGAGGCGGATGACGATCAAAAGCGGCGCGATTTCGGATTTGTAGGGTAAATTGCCGGCGATGAAGATAACCGAGCCATATTCACCGACGCCGCGCGCGAAGGCGAGCGCGAACCCGGTGACGATGGCCGGCGCCAGGCCTGGAAACAGGACGCGGGTGATGATCTGCAGGCGATTGGCGCCGAGCGTGGCGGCGGCTTCCTCCACCTCCCTGTCGATCTCCTCCATGATCGGCTGCACGGTGCGCACGACGAAGGGCAAGCCGATGAAGACCAGCGCGATGACGATGCCGAGCGGGGTATAGGCGACCTTGATGCCGAGCGGCATCAGCAATTTGCCGATCCAGCCGTTCGGCGCGTAGAGAGTGGTCAGCGCGATGCCGGCAACAGCCGTAGGTAAGGCGAAGGGCAGATCGACCATGGCATCGACGATTCGGCGGCCGGGGAAGCGGTAGCGCACCAGCACCCAGGCGACCAGCGTGCCGAACACGACATTGACGGCCGCCGCGAGGAAGGCGGTGCCGAAGCTGATCCTCAGCGCATTGATGGTGCGGCGATCTGTGGCGATCGCCCAAAATTCAGGCCAGCCAAGCGCGGCCGAGCGCCAGAGCAGCCCGGAAAGCGGGATGAGGATGATGAGGGTGAGGTAGGCAAGCGAGAAGCCGAGCGTCAATCCGAAACCCGGAATGACGCTCGGCTGCTTGAATCGCCACCCCGCCTGCGCGGGTGCTGTGGTCATATCGTCCTGAATATCGACTTACTGAGGCTTGTAGATCTGGTCGAATATACCACCATCGCCGAAATGATAAGGCTGTGCTTTTTTCCAGCCACCGAAAAGCGGGTCGTCGATCGAGATCAGCTTGATCGGAGGCAGCTTGGCGAGGTCCTCCGCCGGCACCAGATCGGGCTTTGCCGGGCGATAGTGGTTCTTGGCGATGATCGTCTGGGCTTCCTTGGAATAGAGCCAGCTCAGATAGGCTTCGGCAACCTTGCGCGTGCCTTTGGCGTCGACATCGGCGTCGACCACCGCCACAGGTGGCTCGGCCAGGATCGAGGTCGGCGGGTAGACGATGTCGAAATTGTCGGCGCCGAACTCGTCGAGCGCCAGATAGGCCTCGTTTTCCCAGGCGATCAGCACGTCGCCGAGGCCTTTTTGCGCGAAGGTTACGGTCGAACCGCGCGCGCCGGTGTCGAGCACCGGGGCATTGGCGTAGAGCTTGCCGACGAACTCCTTGGTCTTGGCCTCGTCGCCGCCATCATTGGCACTGGCGTAGGCCCACGCGGCGAGATAGTTCCAGCGAGCGCCGCCGGAGGTCTTGGGGTTGGGCGTGATCACCTGGATGCCGTCCTTGACGAGGTCGCTCCAATCGTGAATGCCCTTGGGATTGCCCTTGCGCACGAGGAAGATGATGGTCGAGGTGTAAGGCGCTGAATTGTTTTCGAATTTTGTGCGCCAGTCGGGATTGATCTTCTTCGACTTCGAGACGATTGCGTTGATGTCGCCTTCGAGCGCCAGTGTCACCACATCGGCATCGAGGCCGTCGATCACGGCGCGGGCCTGGGCACCGGATCCGCCATGCGACTGCTGGACGGTGACCGTCTCGCCGGTCTCGGCCTTCCAATGCGCGACGAAGGCTTCGTTATAGGCCTTGTAGAGCTCGCGTGTCGGATCATAGGACACGTTGAGAATGGTGGTGTCGGCAAACGCGAAGCCGAGCGTGCCGAACTGGATGGATGTGGCGACCAGTGCGCCGAGCAGTTTCCTGAAATGAGGTTTGGTCATTTCTGCCTCCGTTGAACCCACGGCAAATCTACCGAACTGGTAGAAATTAGATGCATTGAATGTTGCCTTTTTTGCCCCTCTAGAGAAAATATTCGACGATCCTTTGCAGCATGGAGAAATATTTTCCTCCTGCGTCTCCGGGAAGAATCCATGCCGCACACCCAGCCTATTTAGAAATGAGCAGCGTCGAGGCAAGGCTGTCGACAAGAAAGGATCGCGCGAGGCACCCCCCTCTGGCCGGCAGGCCAGAGGGGGGTGCCTCGGAACAGGCATAGGTGAATGTCCTACTATCTGCCGAGCCCGGAAAGCCAATTGAATGAATCGCTTGGCTCGGTCTATTCGACGAACACCTTGACGCTGGCCGCGCGTCCCGCGGCGTCGATCACGGTCAGCGTCGAATAGCCGGCGCCGTCGGGTTGCCAGGTCGCGGTGCGACGACGGTCGATGCCGGCGAGCGGCTTGCCGTTGGCCAGCCAACGGAACGGCGCGCGGCCGCCTTGCAATTTCAGAACCAGTGGCGAGGCATCGGCCGAGTTGGTGTCGAGATCGATGCGGGCGCCGTCGGGCGGGAAGATGATGGTCGGCGCGGGTTCGGTCACTGTCGCCTGCACGAGGCCGTCCGACCCGGCGCCGAAGCGGGCGAGCGTCACCGGTAGGTCCTCGCGCCTGGGGCTGATCACGCCGGGCGGCCTGCCCGGCAATGGGACGGTGGCCAGGCCCGAGCGGACAAAACCCTCGAAGAGGATGGGAGCGGCCGAGACATAGCCGGACAGGCCCGGCACCGCGCCGGCGTCGGGGCGGCCGACCCAGACACCCAGCACATAGCGGCCGTCGAAGCCGACCGACCACGCGTCGCGATAGCCGTAGGAGGTGCCGGTCTTGTAGGCGATGCCGCGCTGCAAGGCGCCCTCGGGCGGCTTGACGCCCGACAGAATGTCGATGATCTGCCAGTTGGCCTGACCGTCGAGGATGGTAGCGCTGGTGCGCTCGGCATTGGCGGGCTCGGTGCCGTCATGCAGCGTGTGCGTCTTGCCGCCATTGGCGAGCCCTGTGTAGAGCTGGACGAGGTCGCGTAATGTTATCCCGACCCCGCCAAGGCCGATGGCCAGGCCCGGCGCCTCGTTGACCGGCAGCACGGGGCGGACGCCGGCCTGGTGGAAGCGCGCCATCAGACGCGTTGGTCCAACCGCGTCGAGCACGCGGATCGCCGGCACGTTGAGCGACAGTTGCAGCGCCTGGCGGATGCTGAC
Organism: Mesorhizobium sp. M1050; assembly: GCF_040318715.1. Taxonomy (NCBI): domain Bacteria; kingdom Pseudomonadati; phylum Pseudomonadota; class Alphaproteobacteria; order Hyphomicrobiales; family Phyllobacteriaceae; genus Mesorhizobium; species Mesorhizobium sp. M1050. The sequence continues at coordinate 30,122 of NZ_JAMYMV010000005.1, forward strand.
GTCGCCCTGATAGCCCATGTCGAAATTCTTCGGCCGGTAGCCGGAGAAATCGACAGGACTGTCGTCGATCAGCGTTTCGTGCGCCACCAGCCCCTGTTCGAAGGCAAGGCCGTAGATGAACGGCTTCAGCGTCGAGCCGGGCGAGCGGACGATCTTGGTCATATCGATCCAGCCGGCGCGGCTGGCGTCGAAGAAATTGGCCGAGCCGACTTCGCCGAGAATATCACCGGTGCGGGAGTCGGCCAGCACCATGGCGACCGACAGGCGAGGCCCAAGCTTGGCGGCCGCGTCCCTCGCCACCTGTTCAAGCCCTTCCTGGACGCTCTTGCGGATCGTCAGCTGCAAAGGCTGACCGGGAACCGCCTTGGGCAGCATCGCATAGGCGGCGTGTGCGGCGAGCGCCGGCAGCGTGCGGCGCAGCCCCGCCACATCGTCGAGGGCGGCACGTGCCGCCTCGCGCTCGGCGAGCAAGCCGGAGGAGACCATGCGGGTCAGCACCCGGTCTCGAGCGGCGTGGGCGATTTTCAGGTTGCGGTCGGGCCGCCGCTTTTCCGGCAGCTGCGGCAGGGCAACGAGCAGGGCGGATTCCGACACGGTAAGCCGCTTCGGCTCCTTGCCGAAATAGGCGAGGGACGCGGCACGCACGCCTTCCAGATTGCCGCCATAAGGGGCCAGCGTCAGGTAGCGCTCGAGGATCTCGCGCTTGGACAGTCGCCGCTCGATTTGGATGGCGCGCAGCATCTGCTTGATCTTGGAGCCGAGGCTGCGGCTTTCGCGCGGCTCGATCAGCCGGGCAAGCTGCATCGACAGGGTCGAGCCGCCGGAGACGATGTGGCCGCTGGTGGCGAACTGGCCGGCAGCACGGGCCAGCGCCAGCACGTCGACACCCTCATGATCCCAGAAACGCTTGTCCTCGTAGGTGACCAACATGTCGATGAATTGCTTGTCGACCTGATCGAGCCGGGTTTCGAGCCGCCAGTAGCCGTCCGGCGTGGCGAAGGCGCGCAACAGCTGGCCGTCGCGGTCCTGGACTTCCGTCGAGACCGTGAGTTCGGCAGGCAGCGGTGGCGGGAAGGCGCGGTCGAGTTCCCAGAGGGAGGCGGTGGAGAGCGCCAACAGGCAGGCGCCGCCTGCGGCTCCAATAGCGAGTTTGCGAAGTATCTTCATGGCTGGAAAGATGCCCCCTCATCCGGCCGCTTCGCGGCCACCTTCTCCCCGATGGGGAGAAGAGACTGGCGCCGGCGCTGGTCGTCTCCTCTCCCCTCGGGGAGAGGTCGACCGAGCGAAGCGGAGGGCGGGTGAGGGGGCACTTTGCTTATCGCGTCCATCACCACTAGCGCCTTACGGCGCCTTGATCTCCATCATGCCGGTAGCGGTGCGAGCCGAATATTGCGGCCTGTACATGTCCTCCACCGTTGCCGCCGGGTGCGCATAGGTGCCAGGCGTCACGGCACGTACGACATAGGCGAGGGTCAGATTGTGGTCGTGGTCGCCGTCGGCCGGGTTGAACGCGGCGACGAAACGGTCGTCGCGGAATTCGAGATGGGCCGCATCGGTCTGCGCCAGCCATGAGAAGTTGGTCAACTGGGCGCTGGACACCAGGCCTGGATTGTCGATCTCGAAGCCGGCCGGCAACAGGTCCGTTACCAGCAGGCGCGACGGCCAGCTGTTCTGCTCGTTGACCTTGAGCACGACGACATAGCGTTCGTTCTGGGTCGCCTCGGTGACATTGGCTTCAGTGCCATCGAGCTTGTAGTAGGTGCGATCGATGGTGAAGCCGTCGCCGCTTGCCGGCAAGGGCTGGATCGGCGACGCCACCGTCGTGACGACGGCTTGCAGCGGAGTCTTGCCGGTGTTGGCGATGGTCAGCGGGCTGTCGGCCAGGTCGCTGCCGTCGATCTGGTTGGAATAGCCGCCGGCGTGCGCGGCACCATTGACTGTCAACGTGATTGCATCATTGCCTTCCTTCAGCGCGCGAGCCGCCAGCAGCATCCAGGATTCGTCCTGGGTGCTGGTCCAGCGGGCTTCGGCGCGTTCCCTGGTCACCAGCTTGATCAGCTCAGGCACGATCGTCGGCACCGGCTTCGATTCCGCCGCCAGCGCCAGCATCGCCGCACCGTCACGCAGCCGCGAGCCGTAGTCGGAGCGGTAGTAGTCGTAGTCGGTGGTCGACTTGGCGAGTTGCAGGGCGGTCTTGAACGTCGCTTCGGCGCGCGGCGTATCGCCGTAGAGCGCCAGGCTCGCCGCCAGCTGGGCGACGGCCATCGGGCTGGAGAAAGCTTCGAGCTGGGTGTCCGCATAGTAGCGCAGATCGCCGATCGAAGCCTTCTTGTTGCGAGCCAAAACGTAGAGGGCGTAGGCGATCTCGCTGCCACGGTCCTGTACGCTCTGGTCGTAGCCGAGCGAGTTCTGCAAATTGCTCAGCGCCTGGTTCATGGCCAGGCTCGGGACGTCGTATTTTTGCTCGCGCGCCCTGGTCAGGAAGTCGGTGACATAGGCATCGAGCCACGGATCGCCGGAGCCAGGACCCCACAGGCCGAAGCTGCCGCCCGAGGCCTGGTAGCTCAGAACCTTGTAGATCGCGTCCTGGATGCGGCCATGGATGTCGGGGTCGCTGGCCATGCCGATGCCGGACGCCAACTCATTGACGTAGAGAAGCGGCATGGCACGGCTGGTGGTCTGCTCGGCGCAACCATAGGGGTAACGGTCGAGCGTCATCAACAGCGACGGCACGTCGAAGGCGGCGGCCTGGGTAACGCCGACGCTGACGGAAGCGCCGTCGAGCAGGCTTGCCGCCAGCAGTTCCTTGTCGACGCGCAGCGCGCCGCCATTGCCCTTGAGGTCGACCACCAGGCGGGTGGTGACGGGCAATTGCGCCGGACGCACCGGCACGTAGAGCGTCTGCTCGACCTGGGTGCCGTCGGCATGGGCGAGCTTGATTGTGAGCGAGGCATTGCCGGCCGTCTGTGCGATCAGCGGCACGGTCAGCGTCTGCCGCTTGCCCTGGGCGAGCGTCAGCTTCTGGGGCAGGGGCTTGTCGCCCGTCGACAGATCGCCCGTCGTTTCGATCGACAGCGCATAGTCGCCGGTAGGGCCATCGGTGTCGGCGACATCGAGGCGCATGACGGCGGCGTCACCAGGCGCCAGGAAGCGCGGCAGGCCGGCGGTGATCACGACGGGATCGCGCACGATGACGTCGGACTTGGCATGGCCGACTGCGTCCTTGGTCCAAGCGACGGCCATGACGCGCACGGTGCCGTTGAACTGCGGAATGTCGAAGTCGATCCGCGCCTTGCCGTCGGCATCAAGCTCGACGGGACCGGAGAAGAAGGCGACCAGCTTTTCTGTTGGAGGGCTGCCCTGCGCCTGCATGTTGGCGCCGTCGCCGCCGGTCCTGAGCTTGCCGGTATTCCCCAGCGAACCATCGATCAGGCGTCCGTAGATGTCGCGGATTTCCATGCCCAGCATGCGCTGGCCGAAGAACCAGTTCTCCGGATCCGGCGCCTTGTAGTTGGTCAGGTTGAGGATGCCGACATCGACGGCCGCGACCATGACATAGGCATTGGCGCCCGGCTGCACGCCGGCGACCGAAACAGGGATCGACAGCTGCTGGCGCGGCATGGTCTTGCCGGGCGGCGCCAGGGTGATGGCGAGCTTCTTCGAGCCCGGGTCGACCTTCAGCCATTTCACGCCGATGGCGCGCGCCGGCATGCGCGTTTCCTGCGCCTCGCCCGGTCGAAACAGGGTCGCGGTGACATAGGCGCCGGCGCCCCAGTCGTCGCCGACCGGAATATCGACGGTGCTGCCTCCCGCCGGCACTGACGCCGTAACGCTCTTCAACAGCTTGTCGGAACCGATGTTGATGAGAAGTTCCCCGGCAAAATGCGGCGAGACTTTCAGCTTGGCCACTTCGCCCGCGGCATAGCTGTCCTTGTCGAGAGCGATCTCGAGGCCGTCAGGCGTTTCGGTGGTGGTAGATGAGACGTACCAGCCGGCATCGAATTCGTAGCTGGTCGCCGGTCCTTCGGGATCGGCGGTTTCAACCTCGAGCCGGTACTGGCCCCAATCGACCGGCACGGAGACCGTTGCGTCGCCATCGGCACTGAGGTCGACCTGGCCGTTGGCGATCGACTTGGTGAAGGAGACCGGTTCGTAGTTCCAGGAATTGTTGGAGCGGTACCACTGGTAATTGCGTTCGACCTTGACCAGCGTCCATTGCGCGCCTTTCAACGCCTCGCGCTTGCCGTCGGGATCGACGGCGATCAGGCTGAACTTGGCTGTGCCGCCTTGCGGCACTTCATTGTCGGCGAAGTCAGGGCGGATGCCGATCATATGGCCTTGCGGACGGATGCCGATGTCGAGCGAACGCTCGATGGCGCGGCCGCCGGTTTCGCGCATCCTGACCGTCACCTTGGCGTCGACCAGCTTGGTGGTCGAGGGCAGTTGATCGACGGAGACCGGGAAGGTCACCTTGCCGTCATCGCCAACCACCGGCAGATCGGCGAGGGGGGTAACAGTGGGTTCTGCGGACTGCTCGTCTGCGAGGCCGAAGGAGAAGCCCTGGAAACGGTCCCAATCGCGCGAGGTCGACAGCGTCAGTTCGCCTTCCAGCGCCAGGCCTGCTGCCGGCGCGCCGTAGAGGAAGCGGCCGTCAATATTGATGTTGGCGATTTCGCCCTGCGCGATCTCCTGCTTGTCGGCCTTCATGTCGAATTCGATGCGATCCGGCACGAAATCCTCGACCAGGAACATCTGGCTGGCCACCGCCGCCTGCTTGGGATCGGTGTAGATCGACACCGACCAAGTGCCGCGCATGGCGTTGGGTTCGAGCGGCAGGTCGACGGCATGGCCGCCGGCCGAGGCGCCGTCGCTGACGATGCGGCGGTCCTCGACGCCGTCGGGGCGCGAGAAGATGAAGGTCAGCGGCAGGTTTTCGACCGCCTTGGCGGCGCCGTCGCGGGCAAGGGCCGCAACATGAACATCCTCGCCGGCGCGGTAGATGCCACGTTCTGTCCAGGCATAGACGTCGAGCGCGCCGGGCGCCGCGCGCCCTGTGACGCCGCGATCGGACAGGTCGAAGCCGGCCCGGCCCATGTCGAGGAAGACGAAATCATCGTTGCCCTGTTTGGCCATCAGCACGGCCGGCATCATGCCGCCGTCGCCGCGCGTCAATCCGGGATTGAAGACGGCGTGGCCATCGGCATCCGATGTCGCCGTGCCGAGAACCTCATTGTTCCTGGCAACCAGGGTCAGTTCGGCGCCTGCTATCGGCTTGGCGCTGCCCAGCGAACGGGCAAAGACATTCAGGCCGTCCTGGCCGGTATAGGTCGACAGGCCGATGTCGGAGACGACGAACCATTGCGTAGCCATCGAATTGTAGTCGTCGGCGTTGTCGTTGACCGCTTGGGCGGTCAGCACATAGACGCCGGGCTTGCGCTGCGGCAGTGCTTGGTCGACCGGGAAGGAGGTGGTGACTTCCTTGTTGAGATCGTTGGCGATGTCGAGTTGGCCTTGCCAGACCGGCGCGCCCATCTGCTCGGAAATGTTGGAGATGTCGTAGCCGTCAAGCTGGTGCAGGAACTGGTAGCCCGACAGAAGCTGGGCCAGCGAGCGATCGCCGATGCGGTAGAGCTTCATCTCGGCGGCGTTCATGTTGACGGTGACGACCGGGATGCCGCGGCGTGCGCCGGCCGGCAGCACGAAGCTGTCGCCGGTGAAGCGGGCGGACGGTGCGCGGTCCTGCACATAGATCGACAGCACCACGGGGGCTGCGGTCACTTCGCCTATCGCCGCCGGCAGGCCGGCGCGGAAAGTAACGTCGTAATGCTGGCCGTGCTCCAGCCCTTCGACGCAGATCTGCTTGTCCTTGGCCTCGACCCCTTTGGGCGGCGCATTGTCGACGGTGACGAACTGCGCGTAATCGACGCCGGTCTTGACCAGATCCTCGGAGAATTGCGCGCAGATGCGCGGCGCGCTGGTATCGGCATCGAGGGTGTGGTCGATGACGCGGAAACCCTTGCGCGCCTTGAGATCGGCATAGTCGGCCTGGACCGCCGGCGAAGGGTTCAGGGCAAGGCTGGCTTCGTAGGCTTGCAGCGCCGGCCGGTAGAGATCGCGCTTGTCGAGGCCGTTGCCGAGCAGCGCCAGCGCTTCTGCTCGCGTCTTGGTGGTGCGGAGCAGCTTGTAGGCGATGAATGCGGCCGACGTCCCGTCTGCCGGCAAAGTGGAGGCATCGGAAGTGTTGGCGGCGGGTTGCACGGCCAGCGTTTCACGCGCCAGGTCGAGCCAGAGCTGGCCGTCATCGGGCATGACAGACACGGCGCCTTCGTATCTCAGCATGGCGGAGCGGTGGTCGCCGGTAAGCACCGATTGCTCGGCGGCAGTCGTCAGCGCGGTCAGCCCTTCGGTCGGCTTGATATAGGCCGGACCCAACAACTTGTTGCGGTATTGCTGGGCCTGGTCGGCCATCCAGTTGGGGAAGAAGGCGAGTTCGGGCGGCGCGCCGATATCGGGATCGCCATCAATGTTGACGACCTTGCCTGCGACCGCGCCGTTGAACGGTTTCAGCTGGTTGTAATCGGATTTGAGGAAGCACCATTTGGCTTTGTTGTTGTAGGTGAAGGCGCGGCAGGCCGGATCGCCCAGACATGTCGTCTTGCACTGGTCGAGCGTGACGTTCTGGTCGGATCTGAGATCAAAGCCGAAATAGTCGGAATTGTCCGTCGTCGCTATTCGTCGGGATTCAGCCGCTTGCGCGATACCACTCCAGGCAAAAAACAAAAGAATCAGGACCGACAGACCACGAGCCGCTCGCATTGCCATAGCACCCCTCCAGACACAGCTGACGTTCCAGGCATGATCAAGCTTCAGTCAGGCTTGTCAACGCAAGGACGCGGCAGGGTTCCGCCTGCCAACGGTTTCCTTTCCGGCCGATGGCCGGTAGTACCTCCATAGGACAGGGGATCACGCTTTCTTGCGGCAACGCAAAAGGTGTGAATTCCAAGCCCGTCCTATTTCAGACAATTGGATTGTGGCCCCTTTACGAGCGCTTCAGAACTTCATTCCAATTTTAGTTTTATAACCTAGGTTGTCTTAATGCCGGCGCATGAAGAGCAGATGTCAGGAGGTCGCGCGCCAGGGCGTGTGCTTCTGCGCGCCCTGCTTATAGCCGTGATATGCTCGGCGGCGCTGGTTCCCGAATCAAGGCCGGCGGCTGCGTTCGAGCTTTTCGGCATCAAGTTGTGGGGGTCGTCCAGCGACGAGGATGCCGACATCGTCAACCCGCTGCGCTATGCCGTTACCATCAATGCCCCCGACGCCGACAAGGATCTCGTCAAGAAGCTCGAAAACGCCTCGACGCTGAAAAGTGACGAGCAGCGTCCGGTTTCCGGTTCGCTCGGGCTGATGGCCAAGGCGCGCAGCGATCGCGAACAGCTTGTCGCCGCGCTCTATGCCGATGCCCGCTACGAAGGCGTGGTCACCGTCACCGTCGACGGCAAGCCGCTCGATGATTTGCCGCCCGACGCCGAGTTCAAGGGGCCGCAGCCGGTCCCGGTGGTCATCGACATCGCCAGCGGGCCGAAATTCACCTTGGGCAATATCCGGCTGCAAGGCGACGCGGCGGGGCTGATGAGCGCCGACTATGGCCTGATATCAGGCGGCGACGCCGGGTCCGGCGCCGTGCTCAAGGCCGAGGCACTGATCGTGCGGACGCTGAAAGAGCAAGGCAGGCCGCTGGCCAAGGTGACGAACCGGCAAATCGTCGCGGACCATGCCACTTCGACGCTGGACGTGACGCTGACGGTCGCCGCCGGGCCGGTCGCCGGCTACGGAGCGACCACGGTGGAAGGCACCGAGAAGGTCGACCGCGACTTCACCGAATACATGACGGGCCTCAAGCGCGGCCGGCAATATTCGCCGCAAGAGATCGACGATGCGCGCGACCGGCTGCTGGCGCTCGAAGTCTTCAACAGCGTGACGTTCAAGGAAGCCGACACGCTCGACGCCGACGGCAACATTCCGATCGGCGTCCAGGTCAGCGAGCGCAAGCCGCGCTATTTCGGCGTCGGCGGCAGCTTCTCCAACACCGAGGGGCTGGGCCTGGAAGGCTATTGGGGCCACCGCAACCTGTTCGGCCGGGCCGAGAAGCTGCGCATCGATGGTAAGATCAGCGGCATCGGCAGCAACGATCTTGGCGAACTCAACTACAATGCCGGTATCATGTTCGAGAAGCCGGGCGTGATCGGGCCGGCATCGAAGTTCATCGCCAGCGTCAAGACCGTGCTCGAACATCCTGATGCCTATGACCATTTCTCGGTCAAGGGCAGCACCGGCCTGTCCTACGAACTGACCAAGAACCAGACGGTTTCAGCTGAGTTGGCGCTCGACTATTCCCGCATCCACGACGCTTTCGGCAAGCACAAATACCTGATCGCCAGCATTCCGTTGCAATATGTCTATGACAACAGGGACAACCGGCTGAACCCGACCAGCGGCTTCCGGGTGCTGGCTTATGCCGAGCCGAGCTACGACATTTTGAGCGGCGCGGCTTTCCTCAAGCTGAAGGGCGAGGGATCGGCCTATCAGTCGCTGGATTCGGCTTCGAAGTTCGTGCTGGCCGAACGTGTCGCCACCGGTTCGATCGTCGGCACCAGCCTCGAACACGTGCCGGCCGACCGGCGCTTCTACTCCGGCGGCGGTGGTTCGGTGCGCGGCTATGCCTATCAGGGCATCGGCCCGAAGGATTTCACCGGCCAGCCGATCGGCGGCCTGTCGTTCTTCGAGACTTCGGTCGAAATGCGCATCGCCATCACCGACACGATCGGCATCGTGCCGTTCGTCGATGCCGGCACCGTGTCGACCAAACCGTTGCCCGATTTCTCCGACGTCAAGGTCGGCGCCGGCGTCGGCCTGCGCTATGTGACGCCGTTCGGTCCGCTGCGCATCGACGCGGCCGTGCCGCTCAACCGCGATCCGAGCGACCCGCATTTCGGCATCTATGCCGGCATCGGACAGGCGTTTTGACGATGAAGACGGTCTGGCGCATCCTCCGCATTGTCCTTTACACGCTGCTGATCGTGGTTGCGGGGGCGATCGGCGCACTGGTCGTGCTGACCGAGACCGAGCGCGGCCGCGACAATCTCGCCGGCATCATCTCGCGCCTGGCTTCGAGCGACGACCGCAAGATCACTGTCAGCGGCATCGACGGCATCTGGTCCGGGGCTCTCAGCGTCGACCATGTGGTGCTGGAGGACCGCGAGGGCGCCTGGCTGGTGGCGCGCAAGGTGGCTGTCGATTGGTCGCCGCTGGCGCTGCTGTCGAAAAATTTCAGCGCCGACCGCATCGCCGCCGAACGCATAGAACTCGCCCGGTTGCCTATGGCCAGCACGCAGCCAGCGCCGAGCGGCGGCACGACGACGCTGCCGGTTTCGCTCGACATCAAGCAGATCGACCTGCCCGAGATCGCGCTCGGCCAGGATCTGGCCGGCAGCGGCATCGCCGAACTCGCCGCCAAGGGAATGCTCAAGGCCGACGCCGCGCCGCTGGCGGTCGAGACGACGCTCAACGTCGCCCGCCGTGACGGAAAGCAAGGCAATGTCGATGCCAAAATCCACTTTGCGCCGGCAGACAACAGGCTCGACCTCGATCTCAAGGCCTCGGAGCCGGCAGGCGGCATCATCGCCAATCTGCTCAAATTGCCCGACGCGCCGCCGGTCGACATAATCGTCTCCGGCACGGGACCGCTCGCCAACTGGAACGGCATCGGCACGTTCTCAGTCGACGGCAGGATCGTCACTCAGCTGACAGGCCGACACCAGTCGACCGACAAGGGCAGCCATGTCGAAGCCGAGGGCGACGGGGACTTCGCTAGCTTCCTGCCGGAGAATTTGAAGCCACTGTTTGCTGGCAAGACCAGCTTCGATGTCGCGGGCACCGCCACATCAGCCGGCGGCGTCAGTGTCGACCGTGCCAATATCGACAGCGATGCGGTGCATGGCACCGCCACCGGCATCATCGACCCTGCCGGCGCAAGCGATCTCTCGGTCGAACTCGCCGCCAAGGGCCCGCCGGTCGTCATCAGCGTCGGCAGCAAGGCGCAGCCGATAACGCTGGCGATCAACAACGCCACCGCCCGCGCGTTCGGGGACGGCAAGGCGCCGATCATCGACATCGGCGCCTCCTTCGTTTCGATCATTGCCGGTGGTACGCGACTGGACGATCTGGCGGCGCAGATCCATTCCGACGGTTTCGACATCCAGAACCGCGCCGGCCCGGTCGCCGTCAAGCTGGAGGCAGGTGGTCTCAAAACCGACGTGGCGACGCTGGCGCCCTTGGTCACCGGCAAGGTCGGTGTCGACCTGGCCGGATCGGTCAGCAAGGATGCCATTGCCATTGACCAGGGCACATTGCGCTCCGACGCGCTCAATGCCTCGCTGACGGCGACGGTGGCGCTTGCCGACCTGTCGATGCAACTCAAGATGAACGCCGATGCGGTCGCGACCGCCTTTCCGCCTCAGATCGCCTCTGTGCTCGGCGCCCGGGTGAAATTCTCGGCCAGCGCGACTCGCGATCCGCAGGGCTCCTTCGCTGCCAACGCGATCGAAGTCACGTCCGGTTCGCTCAGCGCCACCGGCACCGCCAGATTGCAAGGCACCGATATCCAGGCCGACATCAAGGGCAAACTGGGCAATGTTTCCGTGCTGTCGCCAACAGTCGGCGTGCCGGTTGCCGGCGGTATCGATTTCGCGCTGACAGCAAGCGGCGCCATGACGGCGCCGGACTTCACGGTCTCCGCCGACAGCGACAGCCTGACGGCCTCGGGCCGCACGGTGAAGAGCATCAAGCTGACGGCGAGCGGCAAGGCCGACATTGAGAACCCTGCCGCCAACGTCTCGCTGACCGGTTCCGTCAACGACCAGCCGCTCGACGTCAAGGCGGCACTGGTGACCAGCGAAGGCAAGCGGTCGATCAATGGCTTCCTGGTCTCGCTTGGTGACAACAAGATCTCGGGCGACCTCGCGCTGGACGACAAATTCATGCCGCTCGGCACGCTGACGCTCGCGGCACCCGCCATCGACCAACTGGCCGCACTTGCCGGCCAGGCGGTGACGGGTGACGTCGATGGCACCATCCGCTTTGCCAAGGAGGGTGACGCGCCTTCCGTCGCGATCGACGCGAAGAGCACGTCAATCGCACGCGGCGAGGTGACGGCCAAGACCATCACCGTCAATGCGCTGATCGCCAATTATCTCAAGGCGCCGGCGATCGCCGGTTCGATCAAGGCCGACAGCGTCACCTCCGGAACCACCGAAATCGGCGGCATCGCCGTCGATCTGAAGCGCGACGGCGACTGGACCAATTTTACCGGCGGCGCCACCATATCGGGCATTCCGGCAACCGCTGCCGGCCGGGCGAAGATCGCCGACGGCACGACAAGCGTCGAGATCGCCTCGGGCGAAGCCACGGTTCGCGGCATCAAGGCGGCAATCTCTCAAGCCTCTACGCTAAGCATTGCGAACGGCACGACGACCATCGAGAAATTGGCGCTCGATGTCGGCGGCGGTTCGGTGACGCTGTCGGGCACCGCCGGCCAGACGCTCGACCTCGCGGCGCAATTTTCGGCGCTGCCGGCAGCACTGGCCAATGATTTTTCGCCCGGTCTCGATGCGGCGGGGACGCTCGGTGGCACGGCGCAGGTGAGCGGATCGCCGGCAGCTCCCGACGTCCGTTTCAATGCGCAGCTGGCTGGCGTCGAAACCAGCCAGACTCGCCAGGCCGGGCTCGGGCCGCTCGCTGTCGATGCCGCCGGCAGCTACACGACGGCCGGCGGTGTTTGGCTCGACCATGCGACGCTGACCGGCGACAAGATTTCCGGCCAGGCGACCGGCACCCTCAATCCGAACGGCGCCAGCGATTTTGCTATCGACCTCAATTCGACCGGTCCGAGCCTGCCGCTGACGCTGGGCAGCGCTGAAAGCCCGATCAAGCTCGAGCTGCAGGCGCTTTCGGTGAAGGCAGCGGGGCAGGGCGCGCAGCCCCGGCTCGACATTTCGGCGAGGGTGCCTTCGGTTGCTACGAAGCTGGCAAAGGTCGAAGGCATCGCGGTCGCCCTGCATTCCGATGCCTTTGACTTGAAGACCCGCACAGGGCCGATCTCCGGAACGGTGTCCGCGGAAAAGATCGGTCTCGACAATGCGACCATTGCGCCGCTCGTCGCCGGCAAGGTCTCGGCCAAGGTTGCCGGCAGGCTGGCTGCGGATGCAGTCACCATCGACAGCGGCTCGGTGACGAGCGATGCGCTGAACAGTGGCTTCACCGGCCGGCTATCGCTGGCCGACGGCGCCATCGACCTCGATTTGAAAGCCGATGCCGCCTCGACGGCGTTGCCGGCGGCGGTGCGCGGCATGCTTGCCGAACGCGCGGAACTGAGCGCTGCGCTGAAGCGCGATGCGTCGGGCAATGTCAATGTCGATGGATTGCAGCTGGCCTCGGGCGCGCTGACTGCGCAAGGGCATGCCAGCCTTGCCGAGAACAAACTCGCCGCCGACATCAAGGGTGCGCTGAGCGATGTTTCGCTGCTGTCGAAAGACGCCAAGGGCGCCATCGCCTTCGCGTTGAATGCTCAGGGGCCGGCCGTCGCGCCGGATCTGTCGCTGACGGTCGACAGCGACAGGCTGCTGGTGGCGTCGCGCGAGATAACCGGCCTGAAGCTGACCGCCACGGCGAAGGCCGATGCCGCCAACCCGGCGGCGAATGTGCAACTGACCGGCAATGTCGCCGGCCAGGCGCTGCAAGGCAGTGCGGTTCTGGCGACGGCTGACGGCAAGAGCGCAATCAATGGCCTGCTGCTGTCGCTCGGCAAGAACAGGATTTCCGGCGATCTGGCGCTGGATGACAAGTTCGTGCCGGTCGGCACGATTGCGCTCGACCTGCCCGATATCGGCCCGCTGGCGGCACTGGCGCTGGAGAAGGTAGAAGGCGACGTGCGCGGAACGATTGCTTTCTCGAAGAATGGCGGCGCACCGCAGGTCGCGATCAAGGCGGCGACCGCGTCGATCAGGCGGGGCGACCTTCAGGCGAAAGCTGTCTCTATCGATGCGCTGGTCGCCAACTATCTGGCCGTACCCGTCATCTCCGGAAAAATCCGCGCCGACACCGTCACGTCAGGGGGCACCGTGATCAGCGGCATCGATGTCGACTTGAAACGCGACGGTGACTGGACCGGCTTTTCCGGCGGCGCGACCGCCAAGGGCATTCCGGCGCGGGCCGCTGGCCGCGTGAAAGTGGCCAACGGCACGACGACCATCGAGCTTGCGTCCGGCCAGGCAACGGTCCAGGGCATCAAGACCGCCATCGCCCAGGCCTCGACCGTCAGCATTGCCAATGGCACGACGACGCTGGACCGGCTGGTGCTCAACCTTGGCGGCGGCACAGCGACGGTGACCGGCAAGATCGGCACGGCGCTCGACATCAACGCGACGCTGGCGCGGGTGCCGATGTCGCTTGCGAACAGTTTCTCGGCGGGCCTCGACGCCGCCGGCTCGATTTCGGGCACGGTGAAGGTGACGGGTGCGCCGGCGAGCCCTGCGGTCGCCTTCAACATCGACGCGGCGGGTGTGCAGACATCGCAGACCCGAGGCGCTGGTGTCGGGGCGGTGAGTGTTTCCTCGTCCGGCACCTTTGCCGCCAACAAGCTGGCCTTCAACGCCAATGTGAGTGATGGCGCCGGCCTTGGCCTCAAGGGCGGCGGCACCGTGACGACCGCTGGCACGCCGGCGTTGGTGCTCGATTTCAATGGCGCCGTGCCGTTCGGCCTGCTCAGCCAGAAGCTCGCCGCGCAAGGCTTGTCGCTGTCTGGAACCGCCAATGTGAATTTGCAGGTGCGCGGGGCGGCTTCAGCGCCTGTCATTGGCGGTAGCGTCAGCACCTCCGGCGCGCGTCTTGTGGATGCGCGCTCGGGCCTCGCCGTCAACGATCTCGCCGCCGATATCTCGATTGCCGGCGGCATCGCCAGGATCAACCGGCTGACCGGGACGCTGTCGACGCGCGGCAGTCTGTCGGCCAGCGGCACGGTCGGCATCAACCCGGCGCAGGGTTTCCCGGCCGACCTGTCGATCAAGCTGGTCGACGGCCGCTATACGGACGGACGGGTCGTGACCGCCAATCTCGGCGGCGACCTGACGATCAAGGGACCGCTGACGTCAGCCCCGGTGATTGCCGGCACCATCAATCTCGCCAAGACGGTGATCACAGTTCCGGACAAATTGCCGGGCTCGCTGGCGGCGCTCGACGTCAAGCACAAAAACGCGCCTGGTGCTGTACGGGCGCAGGACAAGGCGCTGCGGCCGCCGACGACCAGCGGCAAGGGCGGCGGCACTGGCCTCACCCTCGATGTCACGGTCAATGCGCCGAACCAGATCTTCATCCAGGGCAGGGGCGTCGATGCCGAATTCGGCGGCTCGCTCAGGCTGACCGGCCCGGCCTCGTCGCCGCAAGCGATCGGCACCTTCACCTTGCAGCGCGGCCGGCTGTCGATCCTCGGCAAGCGGCTGACCTTCACCGAAGGCACGGTTGGCTTCTCCGGCTCGCTGGTACCCTATCTCAACCTGGCGGCGACAACGACGACGAGCAGCGCCACCGTCACCATTCTGGTGTCGGGCGAGGCGACAAATCCGAAATTCATCTTCTCCTCGGTGCCGGCGCTGCCCGAGGACGAGGTGCTGGCGCAATTGATCTTCGGCCGCTCGATGTCAAACCTGTCGCCGCTGCAGATCGCCCAGCTCGCCGAAGCGGCAGGGCAACTGGCCGGGGTTGGCGGCTCGACGTCGCTGCTGGAAAACCTGCGTAGCGCCATCGGCGTCGACGATCTGGACGTCACGACGGACGAGCAGGGCGGCACGGCGGTTTCGGCCGGCAAATACCTCAACGACCGCACCTATGTGACGATCCAGAAGGGTGACAAGCCAGGCTCGGGCAAGGCGACAGTCGATCTCAATGTCGGGCGCGGGGTCAAGCTGCGCGGCGAGGCCAACGACGCCGGTGAAGCCAAGGGCGGCATCTTTTACGAGAGGGAATACTGATACTTCGTCGGAGCTTTTGGCCTTAGGTCGGTTCAAGGCCGGCGCTGTCCGGGCCCGCGTAAATGTCTCAGTTTAATCGACTATCGAGATTCCAGAGGAATCCGTCACGCAGTAGCAATTTTGCGCCAAGACTGTCGTTATCACGCGAACCGCTTCTTTGCCAAAGTTGCACATTCCCTAACATGTTCCCAATCCATGCCGTCTTTGACATCATGGCCCGGATGCGGAATGTTAAAAGGCGGAAAGCCAACAATGGGAGTTAAGTCATGACGATTTATAAAAGTAATGGCGATCGCGTTCCGGATCACATCCTGGCCATGGCCGAAGATGCCAAGGCAGGCAAGGTGGATCGCCGCGAATTCCTGGCCATGGCCAGCGTCTTCGGTGCATCGACGGCAATGGCTTACGGCTTGCTCGGCCTCGCCGACCCGACTCCGGCGAAGGCCGAGGAGGTAAAAGGCAAGAAGGGCGGCACGCTCAAGATCGCCCAGTGGATCAAGGATCCCAAGGACCCGCGCAAGGCCGACTGGTCGGAAATCGCCAATGCCGAGCGCCAGGCGCTCGAGCCGCTGGTCAAGTACACATCCGAATACACGTTCCGCCCCTATCTGCTGGAGAGCTGGGACGTCAACGACGACGCCACGCAGTACACGCTGCATGTGCGCAAGGGCGTCACCTGGTCGAATGGCGACCCCTTCACTGCCGCCGACGTCGTCTTCAATCTGAAGCGTTGGGCCGACAAGAAAGCCGAAGGCAATTCGATGCCCGGCCGTCTCGGCTCGCTGGTCAAGGATGACAAGCTCGACGAGAGCGCCGTCACCATGCCTGACGACCACACGGTCGTACTCAAGCTCGGCAAGCCTGACATCGCGCTCATTCCCAACATGTGCGACTATCCCGGCCTGATCGTCCACAAGAGCTTCGACGAGAAGGGCGGCGACTTCAAGGCCTGCCCGATCGGCACCGGTCCGTTCGAACTCGTCTCCTACGATGTCGGCCAGAAAGTGGTCTACAAGCGCCGCACCGACGACAAGTGGTGGGACGGTGAAGTGTTCCTCGATGGCCTGGAATTCATCGACTACGGCACCGATCCGGCCGCCATGGTCAGCGCTTTCGAAGCTGGCGAGGTGCACACCAATTTCGAGACCTCGGCCGACTATGTGTCGATTCTCGACGGCATGGACCTGGTCAAGTCGGAAATCGTTACGGCATCGACCATCGTCTGCCGCTCCAACGTCAACAACAAGCCCTATGGCGAACAGAAGGTGCGCAACGCGCTGCAGCTTGCGGTCGACAACAATGTCGTCCTGCAGCTCGGCTACGGCAATGCCGGCTCGGTGGCCGAAAACCACCATGTGTGCTCGATCCATCCGGAATATTACGAGCTGCCCAAGGTGGCCCGCGATCCGGCCAAGGCAAAGGCGCTGATGGCGGAAGCCGGCCAGGCGGACTTCGAACACGAGCTGATCACCGTCGACGAGGACTGGCACAAGAACACCGGCGATGCGATCGCCGCCCAGTTGCGCGAAGCTGGCATCAAGGTGAAGCGCACCGTTCTGCCGGGCTCGACGTTCTGGAACGACTGGACGAAGTATCCGCTGTCGATGACCAACTGGAACATGCGCCCGCTCGGCGTCCAGGTCCTGGCCATCGCCTATCGCACCGGCGAGGCCTGGAATGAGACGGCGTGGTCGAATCCCGACTGGGATGCCAAGCTCAATGCGGCGCTCGCCGTTGCCGACGCCGCCAAGCGCAAGGAAATGATGAAGGATATCGAGCAGATCCTGCAGGATTCAGGCATCATCATCCAGCCGTACTGGCGCAAGCTGTACAGCCACTCGGTCAAGGCGGTGCAGAACTACAAGATGCACCCGACCTTCGAGCGCGACTACGGCAAGGTCTGGCTCGAACAGGCTTGATTGCGCCGACAAGGGGAAGGGGCGTCGCCCCTTTCCCTCGCTCTTTGCATCGTCTGCCCCTGTGGGGCCGCGCTTCTCAAAAAAGTTGCGGGACTCCAGGGCAAGGTCATGCAACAAAAACAAGGTTGATCGCATCCGAAGGCCTGTTTGACAGCCAGCCCCGCCGGTCACGGCAGGGTTGGCTTTCATAGCCGGCTCAAACCCCAACCCATCGGCAGGGGCAGCCATGCTTTCTTTCGTTATCAGGCGTCTTGGCACCATGGCATTGACGATGCTGTGCCTGACCATGGTTGTCTTCTTCCTGATCAACCTCGAACCCAATCTGAAGAAGCTGGCGATCAGCCAGACCGAAATGCATACGTCGGCCGAGCAGCTTGAGAATTGGCTGGTCAATCATGGCTACCGGCAGAACTTCTTCGTCCGTTATGGCCAGTGGCTCGGCGTCGTGCCCAAGCAACCGGTGACCGACCCTGCGACCGGAAAGCCGGCGCAGCGGTTCTCCTTCTGCAACGATCCGGTCGTGCCGACCTTCGCCGGCGTCCTCGAAGGCGATTTCGGCTGCTCGACCAAGTTCAAGGCATCGGTCGCCTCGAAATTGTTTCCGGCGCTCGGCGCCACCGGTATCCTGATGTTCTGGGTGCTGGCGGTGATGGTGCCGATCTCGCTGCTGATCGGCATTCTGGCCGGCATGCGTGAGGGCTCGCGAACCGACCGCGTGCTTTCGGTCGCCTCGATCGCTTCGACGGCGACGCCTGAATATGTATCGGGCGTCATCTTTACCGTCATCTTCGCCTCGTGGCTTGGCTTGCTGAATGGCTCGGCCGCGTCGGCGAGCCAGGGCATCACCTTCTACAATTTCACGTTGCCGGTGATGACGCTGGCGATCTACGGCATCGGCTACATCGCCCGCATGACGCGCGCTTCGATGGTCGAGGTGATGACGCAGCAATATATCCGCACCGCCCGATTGAAGGGTCTCTCCTTCGGCAGCGTGGTGATCAAACACGCGTTGCGCAACGCGCTGATCGCGCCCTTCACAGTCATCATGCTGCAGTTTCCCTGGCTGCTCACAGGCGTCGTCATCGTCGAGGTGATGTTCCGCTACCAGGGCTTCGGCTATACGCTGGTCGAGGCAGCCGGCAACAACGATATCGACCTGTTGCTCGGCTGCTCGCTGGTTTCGGTGTTCATCGTCTTGATCACGCAGCTCATTTCCGATGTCGGCTACGCGTTTCTCAATCCGCGTATCAGAGTTCAGTAGGGAGCGAAGCGGATGCCGGTACAATATATCAGTGGCTTCACCGTCGTTCTCGAAGTGCTGTCGCGCTTCTGGCCGGTCTGGATCGCGCTCGTCATCGTCATGGGCGCGAGCTACGCCTACAAGAAGAAGCTGGCGCTCTACGGCCAGTTGTTCGATAGCGGCGTCGGCGTCGTCGGCGTCGGCATCTGCCTGTTCTGGCTGTTCACGGCGATCTTCGCCGCAACGATCTCACCGTTCGATCCGCTGGCCCAGGTCCCCATCATGAAGGATGTGTTGCCGGGCGCCATCGAACCGCAATCGGGGCTTTCCTATCTGTTCGGCGGCGACAAGCTGGCGCGCGACGTGTTCTCGCGCATGGTCTTTGGCAGCCAGATCGTGCTGATCATCGCGCCTGCCGCAACCGGCTTCGCGCTGATGGTCGGCATCACGCTCGGCCTGCCGGCCGGCTATTACGGCGGCAAGATCGACACGGTGCTGTCGTTCCTGGCCAATTTGGTGCTCGCCTTCCCGGTCATCCTGCTGTTCTACCTGCTGGTGACGCCGGGCATCATGGATACGCCGATCCCCTATGCCATGGCCGGCGTGTTCTTCCTGTTCCCGATCATCTTCTTCAGCGTGCTGTTCTGGACGCGCTACAAGAACCGGCCCGACCGGCTCTACATCCTGCTCGGCATCACCTTGATCGTCGGCGGCTGGATCTATCTCGGCCTTGTGTTCGACAAGGACCCGCTGCGGATCGTGCACATCGATCCCAACCAGCTCAACATCTTCGTGGCGGTGGTGTTCGCCTCCAGCCCCGGCGTGTTCCGCATCGTGCGCGGCCTGGTGATGGACATCAAGACACGCGACTATGTGGCAGCGGCGCAGACACGCGGTGAATCGCCCTGGTACATCATGCTCTGGGAGATCCTGCCCAATGCGCGCGGGCCGCTGATCGTTGATGCCTGCCTACGTATCGGCTACACCACCATCCTGCTCGGCACGCTCGGCTATTTCGGCCTTGGCCTGGCGCCGGAAAGCCCGGACTGGGGCACCGCGATCAAGGACGCCAGCCGGCTGCTGCGTTCCTTCGTCCACCCGGCGCTGCCGCCGACGATCGCGCTGATGTCGTTCGTGCTGGGCTTGAACCTGCTCGCCGACTCGCTGCGCGAACAATCGATGAAAGACTGATCTGCGGGTCTCGACCCGATGCGCCTGAAAGAAGCAAGAACCAGGCCCGAAAGAACCAGGATTGGAGCGACCCATGAATGAGGCAGTTCGAAATCCCGCCAAGCCGGCCAATGGGCCGATCATCGAGATCGAGAACCTGTCGATCTCCTTCTTCACCCGCAAGGGCGAGATACCGGCGGTCATGGATTTTTCCTGCACCGTCATGCCGGGCGAAGCGATGGGCATCGTCGGTGAATCCGGCTGCGGCAAGTCGACCGTGTCGCTCGGCATCATGCGCGACCTCTCCAACATCGGGAAGATCGTCGGCGGCAAGATCAAGTTCCAGGGCAAGGACATGGGCGAGCTCTCCGACGAGGAGCTGCGCACCATCCGCGGCAACAAGATCGCTATGATCTACCAGGAGCCGATGGCGAGCCTCAACCCGGCGATGAAGGTCGGGCAGCAGTTGATGGAAGTGCCGCTGATCCACGACAAGGTGTCGAAGGAAGAGGCGTATAAACGCGCGCTTGAAATGGTGCGCTCGGTCAAGCTGCCCGATCCCGAGCGCATGATGCGCTCCTATCCGCACCAGCTCTCCGGCGGCCAGCAGCAGCGCATCGTCATTGCCATGGCGCTGCTGTCGAAGCCGGCGCTGCTGTTGCTCGACGAGCCGACGACAGCGCTCGACGTGACTGTGGAAGCGGGCATCGTCGACCTGGTCAAGGGGCTTGGCGAGAAGTTCGGCACGTCGATGATCTTCGTCTCGCATAATCTTGGCCTGATATTGGAAACCTGCGACCGCATCACGGTGATGTATTCGGGCGAAGCGGTTGAGACCGGCAAGATCAAGGACGTGTTCGACCGGATGCGCCATCCCTACACGCAAGGGCTGTTCCGCTCGATTCCGCTGCCCGGCGCCGACAAGAACTCACGGCCGTTGATTTCCATCCCAGGGCAATTGCCGCTGCCGCATGAGCGGCCCAAGGGCTGCAATTTCGGCCCGCGCTGCCACCATTTCGTCGAGGGCGTCTGCAACGCCGCCGAAATCCCGATGATCGAGGTCGCGGGTCACGAAGGCCATTTTTCGCGCTGCGTGCGCTTCAACGAGATCGACTGGGACGCGCTGCCGCCCGGCGCCAAGAAGGTCAAGGAGCGCGTCGTGCCCGGCGCGCCGGTGCTCAAGATCGAGGATCTGAGAAAATACTACAAGGTCGGCGGCAGCGAGGTGTTCGGCTCGAGCGAGGGCCGCGTCGTCAAGGCCAACGAGACGATCTCATTCATGGCGCGCGAATCCGAGACGGTTGCCATCGTCGGCGAATCCGGCTGCGGAAAGTCGACGCTGGCCAAGGTGCTGCTCGGGCTGGAGACGGCAAGTGCCGGTACGGTGACGCTGGGCAACAAGGAAATCCAGTCGACCGGCATCGAGAGCCGTAGCGTCGAGACTGTATCGTCGATCCAGATGGTGTTCCAGAACCCGTTCGACACGCTCAATCCCAGCCATTCTGTCGGCTCGCAGATCATCCGGACCCTAGAGAAATTCAATGTCGGCAAGACGGTTGCCGACCGGCGCAAGCGCATGCTGGAACTGCTCGACCTGGTGAAGCTGCCGCGGGCCTTCGAGACCCGCAAGCCGCGCCAGCTATCCGGCGGCCAGAAGCAGCGCATCGGCGTGGCGCGGGCCTTTGCCGGCGACGCCAAGGTGGTAGTGGCCGACGAGCCGGTCTCGGCACTGGACGTGTCCGTGCAGGCAGCGGTGACCGAGCTTTTGATGGACATCCAGCGTAAGAACAAGACGACGATGCTGTTCATCAGCCACGATCTGTCCGTCGTTCGCTACATCGCCGACCGCGTCGTCGTGATGTATCTCGGCTATATCGTCGAGCAGGGGACGACCGACCAGATCTTCGCGCCGCCCTATCACCCCTATACCGAGGCACTGCTGTCAGCGATCCCGATCGCCGACACCAGCGTGGTCAAGCGCCACATCGTGCTGGAAGGCGATATCCCGTCGGCTATGAACCCGCCGTCGGGCTGTCCATTCCAGACGCGCTGCGGCTACAAGAAACTGGTGCCGGACAATCTGTGCGAGACCAAGGTGCCGCCGGTCAAGCATCTCGGCGACGGCCATATGAGCCTGTGCTGGCTCTCCGATGACGTGCTGGCCAAGATGGAGCCGGTGATCAAGTTCGACAAGGAACATGCCGCGCATGAGGGCGTGCCCGAGGACTCGCCGCATGGCGATGGCCCGGGCTTTGCCGGCCCGCCGCCGAAGCGTCCGCGCGGCAAGAAGCCGAAGCCGAGCTGATCAAGGCTGCCGCTGTCGCGGCAGTCCTTCTAGTTGCCGCACTGGCTCAACTGCTGCGCATAATCGCGGGCCATCTTGTCGGTCGCCCGCGCGTAGCCCTGTACGCCGGCATCGCCCCGGTTACCTCGCCCATAGGCGGTCCAGCCGAGATAGTAGGCAAGGTAGAGATTATAGGTGTCGTTGCGGGCGATGCCGTAGGTGTCTGCCGTCTTGGAGTGATACCAGCCAACGAAATCGACCGCATCGGCGAATTTCGTGCGCCGCGCCGCCCAGTTGCCGGTCTCGCCTTGATATTGCGACCAGGTGCCGTCCAGCGCCTGTGAGAAGCCGGTGGCCGATGAGACATGCTTCCACGGAATGAAGCCGAGAAGCTTGGTGCGTGGCGGGCGGGCGTTGCTCTTGAAGCCGGATTCCTTGCGCACCGTCGCCATCAGCACGGGAACCGGCACGCCATATTTCTGCTGCGTCCGCTCGGCGGCCGACTGCCAGTTGTCGAACCAGCCGTCATTCTGATCGAATACGGCGCAGACATTGTTGATGTGATTAGGCGCGGTGGCGCAGGCCGAAAGCGCCAGCAGCACGCAAACCGCAGCAATTTTACTAAAACTCGAACTACGCATCGGCAGAGCAATAGGCCGAAATCATAAAGGGAATCTTGCAGCCTTCGTTAATGCTTCGGCGGCGCAATCCCTTGAAAAAATCCAGTACCAGTAAATCGACGTATTTCGTCGCTGTTTCTAAACAGATGCTGCAGAAATGCCGCCTTGGCTAAAATCACGCCCGCAAATGGCGTATTTCTGACAGCTTGCCTGGTTCGCCGGAGCTTTGATGCCAAGCATGAACGAACCGAGACGCAAACGCGGCGCCGAGCGCACCAGCAACAGAGGGCCATCGGCCATTCCGCAACTGCCGCTCAGGCGGGTGACAAACCCCTATCCGCCAATGGCCATGCTGTCGCCCGATCAGATAGAGGCGATCCACCAGGCGTCGATGCACGTATTGGAGAATTTCGGCATCGAGGTGATGAGCCCGCGCGCGCTGTCGCTGTTCGAGAAGGCAGGCGCCAAGGTCGATCATGCCTCAGCGAATGTCCGCATCGATAGGGGTTTGGTCGCCGAGGCGTTGAAGACCACACAGTCCAGCTATGTGTTGACGCCGCGCAATCCGGCCAATGCCGTTCATCTCGGCGGCAACACCATCAATTTCACCCTCGTTGCCGGACCGCCCAATGTGCACGACATGGAGCGCGGCCGCCGCGCCGGCAATCTCCGCGACTATTCGGACCTGACCCGGCTGGCGCAGCATTTCAACTGCATCCACATGCTCGGCAACCAGGTCTGCGCGCCGGTCGAGCTGCCGGCCAATTCCCGCCATCTCGACACCTATTTCACCAATCTGACGCTGACCGACAAGAGTTTCCACGTCTCGGCAATCGGACGGGGCAGGGCACTCGACGGCATCGAGATGATGGCAATCGCCCGAGGCTTGAGCCTCGACCAGATGCGCGACGACCCCGGCGTCACCACCATCATCTCGGTCAACTCGCCGCGCCGCTTCGACGAGATGATGGCCGAGGGGCTGATGACCATGGCCGAGTTCGGTCAGTCGGTGGCGGTGACGCCGTTCACGCTGATGGGAGCGATGAGCCCGGTGACGCTGGCCGGCGCGCTGGCGCAGCAGAATGCGGAGGCGCTGTTCGGCGTCGTGCTGACGCAGCTGGTGCGTCCCGGTGCGCCGGTCATGTATGGCGCCTTCACCTCCAATGTCGACATGAAGTCGGGCGCACCGGCTTTCGGCACGCCGGAGAACACCAAGGCCAACATCGCGTCGGGGCAACTGGCGCGGCGCTACGGGCTGCCATATCGCACGACGCCGGGTTCGGCCTCCAACGCCGCCGACGCGCAAGGCGCATATGAGACGCTGATGGCGCTATGGGGCGCGGTGCTCGGCCACGGCAATCTCGTCTATCATGCCGCAGGCTGGCAGGAGGGCGGGCTGACGGCGTCGTTCGAGAAGCTCATCATCGATGTCGAGATGATCCAGCATATGATGGAATTCCTGCGTCCGATCGAGGTCAACGAGGCCGAACTTGCCGTCGAGGCGCTGGGCGCGGTGCCGACCGGCGGCCACTTCTTCGGCGAGCCGCACACGCTGGAGCGCTACGCCACTGCCTTCTACCAGCCCATGCTGTCCAACTGGCAGAATTATGAAGCCTGGCAAGAGGCCGGCGGGCTCGACGCCACGGCACGCGCAACGCGGCTGTGGAAGAAGGCGCTGGAAGACTATGTCGAGCCGGTGATGGATGTCGCCGTGCGCGAGGCGCTGGAGGCTTACATGGCCAAGCGCAAGGAAATGATCGGGCAGGGCGAGCCGTGATGCTTCCCTCCTCGAATCCATTCACCTATCCAACTTACTGATCAGAGAAAAATCCATGAAGTCGCATGCAAAGGTCGTGGTCATTGGCGGTGGCGTCGTCGGGTGCTCCGTGCTGTTCCATCTCGCTCGCCACGGCTGGACCGACGTGGTGCTGCTGGAGCGAGACGAGCTTACGTCCGGCTCGACCTGGCATGCTGCCGGCGGCATGCACACCATCAATGGCGACCCCAATGTCGCCAAGCTGCAGAAATACACCATCAACCTCTACAAGGAGATCGAGGAGCTTTCCGGCCAGGCGACTGGCGTGCATCTGACCGGTGGCGTGCTCCTGGCGGCGACCGAGGCACGCCTCGACTGGCTGCGCGGCGTCGTCGCCAAGGGCCGCTATCTCGGCATCGAGCTTGAGGAAATTTCGCCCAACGAGGCGGCCGAGCTGATGCCGCTGCTCGATCCCAAGCAGTTCGTCGGCGCTGTCAGGAACAAGGAGGATGGCCATCTCGATCCCTCCGGTGTCACCCATGCCTATGCCAAGGCGGCGCGGAAACTCGGCGCCGAGGTCGAACGCTTCACCAAGGTCGAGGACATCGTGCGACGCGCCGACGGGCTCTGGCGCGTCATCACCAACAAGGGCGAGGTGGTGGCCGAGCACGTCGTCAACGCCGGCGGCCTGTGGGCGCGCGAGGTTGGCCGCATGGTCGGGCTCGAACTGCCGGTGCTGGCGATGGAGCATATGTACCTGATCACCGAGGACATGCCAGAGGTCGCCGCCTGGAACGCCAAGACCGGCACCGAAATCATCCATGCAGTCGATTTCGATGGCGAGCTCTACCTGCGCCAGGAGCGTGGCGGCATGCTGATGGGCACCTATGAGAAGGCCAACAAGCCATGGTCCGAGTTCCAGACGCCGTGGAATTTCGGCCATGAATTGCTGGCGCCGGACATCGACCGCATCGCGCCATCGCTGGAGGTCGGGTTCCGGCATTTCCCGGCGTTCCAGAATACCGGCATCAAGCAGATCATCAACGGGCCCTTCACCTTCGCCCCGGATGGCAACCCGCTGGTCGGGCCGGTGCGCGGGCTGCCAGGGTTCTGGGTCGCCTGCGGTGTCATGGCTGGCTTTTCACAAGGCGGCGGCGTCGGGCTGGCACTGTCAAACTGGATGATCGAAGGCGATCCCGGCGCCGACATCTGGGCGATGGATGTCGCGCGCTATGGCGACTGGGCGACGATGGCCTACACCAACGCCAAGGTGCGCGAGAACTATTCCAGGCGGTTCTCGATCCGCTTCCCCAATGAGGAACTGCCCGCCGGGCGGCCGCTGAAGACGACACCGGTCTATGAATTGTTGTCGGCCAGGGGTGCGCAATGGGGCGTTGCCTATGGGCTGGAGGTGCCGCTCTGGTACGCGCCGGAGGGCGTCAAGGACGAGTTCTCGTGGCGCCGCTCGAGCGATTTCACGCAGGTGGCCAAGGAGGTCGCGACCGTTCGCGACGGTGTCGGCCTGTCCGAGATTTCGAGCTTCGCCAAATATGAGGTGACGGGCGAGGGCGCGGCCGCCTGGCTCGACCGGATGCTTGCCTGCAAACTGCCGAAGCCCGGCCGCATGACACTGGCGCCGATGCTGAAACAGGACGGCAGACTGATCGGCGATTTCACGCTGGCCAATCTGGGGGAGGACGGCTGGTTCCTCGCCGGGTCCGGTATCGCCGAGCAATACCACATGCGCTGGTTCGAGAAGCACCTGCCTGACGACGGCTCGGTTCGCATCGAGGCGCTTGGCCAGAAGCTCACCGGACTGTCGATCGCCGGGCCGAAAGCGCGGGATGTGCTGGCAAAGGCAACGCGCTCCGATGTGTCCAATGCGGCGTTTCCGTTCATGGCCATCGGCAGGATGGATATCGGCATGGCGCCATGCCTGGTCGGCCGCGTCAGCTACACCGGAGACCTGGGCTACGAAATCTGGGTTGCGCCGGAATACCAGCGCGCCGCATTCCAGACCTTGACGGCGGCCGGCGAGGAATTCGGCATCGGCCTGTTCGGCTCGCGCGCGCTCAACGCGCTGCGGCTGGAGAAGAACTACGGCTCATGGGGACGCGAGTACCGGCCGATTTATGGGCCGCTCGAGGCCGGGCTCGACCGTTTCGTGGCCTATGGCAAGGACGCCGACTTCATCGGCAAGGCCGCGGCACTTGCCGAGCGCAAGCAGGGCGGCAAATTGCGTCTGCGCGCCTTCATCGTCGATGCAGACGACGCCGATGTCATCGGCGACGAGCCAATCTGGTTCGGCGGCGCCGTGCGCGGCTGGGTCACGTCGGGGGGCTACGCGCATCACTCGAAAAAATCCGTCGCCGTCGGCTATGTGCCAAAAGAGATCGCCGATGAGAGCGACGGGTTCGAGATCGAGTTGTTGGGCAAGCGCCATGCCGCGCGCATGCAGCCGGCTCCGCTGTTCGACGCCAATTTCGAGCGGATGCGCGCCTGAAGCCAGGCGGGCGTCGCAAGGCGTCAGGCGTTGCGGCGATTGTCCAGCGCGAAGGCGCCGGCGCCGGCAAACACCAGATAAAGGAAAATGAAGCAGAACGAGATCGCCGAATCTCCTCCGTTGTTGACGGGGAAAAAGTCGCGCGGAACGTGCGCCATGAAATAGGCGATCGCCATTTCGCCAGCCAGAAGGAATGCGACCGGCCGGGTCAACAGCCCCAGCGCCAGCAGGATGCCGCCGGCGAATTCGAGGATGCCGGCTGTGAGTGTCAGCCCGGTCAGGGCGTCGGCATGCTCGCCGACCGGGAAATTGAACAGTTTCTGCGAGCCATGCTCGATGAACTGCAGGGCCGTGACGATGCGCAATACGCCGAGTGCCTGCGGCTGATATCTGGCAAGGCCATCGAAAAGCGCCATCTTAAACTCCCTTTACCTCCCGGACCGGGCATAAATTATTGCCTGGCAATGGACCATTCACATCCCATGGCCTGCCATCAACAGTCGGTGATTGGAAATGTTCCCCAGCGATTTTATATTATTCACGCTAGGGTTGCATTATTTCCGTTATGGTTGTATTGGTGTGGAACTCCAACCCGTGGGTCCCCTTGCCATGAAAAAAGTCGTCATCAGCCTATTCGCATTCCTTGCAGGCACCAGCTTCGCCGTGGCCGAGGAGGCAGGCTGCGAGGCCTTCAAATGGCCGGTGACCCGGGAACAGGTCTTGTTTGCCGCAGCGCCGGCGACCCCGTCGGGAACGACGCTGGCGGTCGGTGCGGCCGCGGACCTGGCACTGGTGCCGGTCGAGAGAGCCGGCTTCGCGATACCGCCCGAACGGGCTCCGGTGGCAGGCACGTTCGGCGCTGTTACCAGCGTGGAGGTGCCACCCGAGGGAGCTATACAGATAAGTCTCTCGGGTGAGGCCTGGATCGATGTCATTCAGGATGGTCACGCCATCAAGTCGGCGGGCTATAGCGGCGTGAAAACCTGCCCCGGCATCCGCAAGAGCGTACGCTTCAAGCTTGCGTCCGGCCCGGCCACCGTCCAGTTCAGCGGCGCGAAAGGGGCTGACCTGAAGGTCGCGGTCCTGGCGCCGGAATAGGTCGGCGCCAGGCTAAGGAATACCGCCTTCATCGGTGGTGCGATGAAAGGCCGGCGCTTTGTTCCCACGCTGTTTATCGCCGTCAGCGTACCGGCGCCATCAATGCGAAATGCGCGCCTTGCGGGTCCTGACACTGGACGACCCAACTGCCGCCGGGGACCTCCATCGGCCCCATCAGGATCTTGCCGCCATTGTCGGTCACGCGTTTGGCGGCCGCGTCGATGGCCGGAACATTGAAATAGAATTGCCAGACCGGGACTGGAATCTGCTCCGGCTTGTTCATGATGCCGCCGCCGGATTCGGGGCCCGCCGTGAAGGTCTGGTAGGTGCCCATCGGGCCCATGTCGAAATCACCGGCATCGATCCAGCCGAACTGGTCCGAATAGAAATCGAACGCGGCCTTCCAGTCTCTCGTGTAAAGCTCGTGCCAGCCGATATGGCCGGGCGTGCTGGCCGGCACGACAGGCTGGTCGGGGCCGTTCGGCTGCAGGAACATGAATGTCGCGCCCTGCGGATCGGCGACGACGGCAAATCGTCCGACGCCCGGAATGTCTTCGGGCTGGCGGTGAACGGTACCGCCGGCTTTTTTCAGCGATGCCGTTGCGGCATCGACATCTTTTGTATGGATGTAGCCCAGCCAGGCGGGCGGCATGCCCATCTTGGCGGCATCCTCGGGCATGGTCATCAGGCCGGCGACGCCACGCTCGCCGACATTCATGACGATGTAGCGTGGCATGCCGGGCGCCTTGTCGAAAGGCTGTGCCGTCCAGCCGACCACTTTGGGGTAGAACGCCTCGGCGGCGTCGAGATCTGATGTCATCAATTCGTACCAGAAGAAGGGCATCGGGGCTTTTGGCATTTTTCGGTCTCCTCACCTTTCATGCATCGATCGTCGTCCGATCCATCCTAGGACGATCTTCACGACGGAAATCCGACAGCCCCCGAACAACAATGTCTCTGCATGCCAAGCGTTCCCCGATTGCGCGCGCGGCGTTTTTCGATTTCTCTGCGGTCACGAGGGGTTATCGTTCATGCGCTTGATGTCGCTCACACCGAGCTTGTCGCACTGTGCCATCGGCAAGAGGCCGATCCCGGCCCGGACCCGAGTTGGACGGAGTTGAATGACGAGGATTTCCGGGCCCTTGCCTTGCGGCTGTCCGATGAAGCCGACAGGGGGCCGCTATGGGTGTTCGCCTACGGGTCGCTGATCTGAAAGCCGGAATTCGAGTCGATCGAGCAACAGCTCGCCACGGCCTTTGGCTGGCACCGCTCCTTCTGCCTCGACATGGTGCGCTGGCGCGGCAGCGCCGAGCAGCCGGGTTTGATGATGGCGCTCGAACGGGGCGGCCGATGCAATGGGGGTGATCTATCGCTTGCCGGACGGCGACAAGCCGGTCCAGATCGAACGGCTGCTGCGGCGCGAGATCAGCGACCACGAAAGTGTCGGCACGGTCAGGTGGTTGCCGGTGCATACGGCGCAAGGTGCGCTGCGCGCGCTTGGCTTCTGGGTCAGCTTGAAGGGCAGGGAAACGTCGTTGATGCAGCCGCTGGACCGGGTGGCGAAGGTGCTGGCCAGAGCCTGCGGGCATATCGGGTCCGGCGCCGAATATCTCCACAACACGGTCAGCCATCTCGAGGCATTCGGCATCCACGATCGCAATCTGGCGGTTGCAGGAACTGGTCGCGGACGAGGTCAGGGTTATTCATGACCGCAGACCTGATCCCAGCCATTCGCTCGCTCCGCGGAGGCAACCGCAATCGCCTTAACATGAGTAAAAAATTCATATTATTGCGAGGCCTTTTCAACATCTTGTGCCAAAAATTGACCAATTGATAAAAAAACAAAATGTGCTAGCCTTCCCCAAAACGAAAACCATGGGGAACTGAGAATGCCAGAAGGCCAGTTCAAGGAAGGCATTGCAGGCGGCAGGCTCTCGGCCGACCAGTACGCGGACAATTTTTCCGACCTGCACCCGCCGCTCGATCACCATGAGGCGCTGGTCGAATCCGACCGTTGCTATTTCTGCTATGATGCGCCGTGCATGAATGCATGCCCGACTTCGATCGACATTCCGCTGTTCATCCGCCAGATATCGACCGGCAATCCTATTGGTTCGGCCAAGACGATCTTCGATCAGAACATTCTGGGCGGCATGTGCGCCCGCGTCTGTCCGACCGAGACTCTGTGCGAAGAAGTTTGCGTACGCGAAGTGGCGGAAGGCAAGCCGGTGCAGATCGGCCGCCTGCAGCGCTACGCCACCGATGTCGCCATGAGCGAGAACAAGCAGTTTTATCCTCGCGCCGAGCCGACCGGCAAGTCGGTCGCGGTGGTCGGCGCCGGGCCGGCAGGCCTTGCCGCCGCGCACCGGCTTGCCCGCTATGGTCATGACGTGACCATACTGGAGGCGCGCCCGAAGGCCGGCGGCCTCAACGAATACGGCATCGCCGCCTACAAGAGCGTCGACGATTTCGCCCAGGCTGAAGTCGACTACGTGACCGCGATCGGCGGCATCGATATCCAGAACGGCAAGGCGCTTGGCCGCGACTATCAACTGTCGGACCTGATCCGCAATTACGATGCGGTGTTTCTCGGCATGGGGCTTGGCGGCGTCAATGCGCTGCGCGCCGATGGCGAGGACGCCGACGGCGTCGTCAATGCGGTCGAATTCATTGCCGAACTGCGCCAGGCGAGTGACCTTTCCGGCCTGCTGGTTGGCCGGCGCGTCGTCGTCATTGGCGGCGGCATGACGGCGATTGACGCCGCCGTGCAGTCGAAGCTGCTCGGCGCCGAGGAGGTGACTATCTGCTACCGGCGCGGCCAGGAGCACATGAACGCGTCCGAGTTCGAACAGGATCTTGCCGCCGCCAATGGCGTCACCATTCGCCATTGGCTGCAGCCGAAGCGGGTCATAGCCGAGGGCGGCAAGGTCAGCGCCATCGAACTCGAATACACGGCGTTGAACGGCGACGCTCTTGCCGGCACAGGCGAGACGCTGACGCTCATTGCGGACCAGGTGTTCAAGGCCATCGGCCAAAGCTTTGTGCCGGCAGCACTCAACGGCAGCGGCGCGTCTATCGAGCTCGAAGCAGGCCGCATCAAGGTCGATGCCGAAGGGCGCACTTCACTTGCCAAGGTCTGGGCCGGCGGCGACTGCATCTTCGGCGGCGACGACCTCACCGTCTCGGCGGTCGCGCAGGGCCGCGACGCGGCGGAGAGTATCAATCGGGCACTGACCTCGAACGGGAGGGCATGAGCATGGCAGATATCAGAAACAATTTCGTCGGCATCAAATCGCCCAATCCGTTCTGGCTCGCTTCGGCGCCGCCGACCGACAAGGCCTACAACGTCATCCGCGCCTTCAAGGCCGGGTGGGGCGGTGTGGTGTGGAAGACACTGGGCGAAGAAGGCCCGCCGGTGGTCAACGTCAACGGCCCGCGCTATGGCGCGATCTGGGGCGCCGACCGCCGACTGCTTGGCCTCAACAATATCGAGCTGATCACCGATCGCGACCTGCAGGTCAACCTGCGCGAGATCAAGCAGGTCAAGAAGGACTGGCCCGATCGCGCCATCGTCGTCTCGCTGATGGTGCCTTGCGTCGAGGAGGCCTGGAAGGCGATCCTGCCGGTGGTCGAGGAGACCGAAGCCGACGGCATCGAGCTCAATTTCGGCTGCCCGCACGGCATGTCGGAGCGCGGCATGGGTGCCGCCGTCGGCCAGGTGCCGGAATATATCGAAATGGTGGTGCGCTGGTGCAAGCAGAACACCCGCATGCCCGTCATCACCAAGCTGACCCCCAACATCACCGATGTGCGCAAGCCAGCGCGCGCGGCACACGCGGGCGGCACCGACGCAGTGTCGCTGATCAACACCATCAACTCGATCACCGGCGTCGATCTCGACAGCTTTGCGCCGCAGCCGACCATCGACGGCAAGGGCTCGCATGGCGGCTATTGCGGCCCGGCGGTGAAGCCGATCGCCATGAACATGGTGGCCGAGATCGCGCGCGATCCCGAAACCCACGGCCTGCCGATCTCCGGCATCGGCGGCATCACCACCTGGCGCGACGCGGCCGAATTCATGGCGCTCGGGGCCGGCAATGTGCAGGTGTGCACGGCGGCGATGACCTACGGCTTCAAGATCGTGCAGGAGATGATCGCCGGCCTGGAAAACTGGATGGACGAGAAGGGCCATGCCTCGCTCGACGACATCGTCGGCCGCGCCACGCCCAATGTCACCGACTGGCAGTATCTCAACCTCAACTACGTCGCCAAGGCGCGTATCGACCAGGACGCCTGCATCAAATGCGGCCGCTGCCACATCGCCTGCGAGGACACCTCGCATCAGGCGATCACCAGCATGGTCGACGGCGTCAGGCACTTCGAGGTGATCGAGGCCGAATGCGTCGGCTGCAACCTCTGCGTCAATGTCTGCCCGGTCGAGAACTGCATCACCATGGAGCCATTGGCCGTCGGCGTGATGGACCAGCGCACCGGCAAGCCGGTGTCGCCGATTTACGCCAACTGGACGACGCACCCCAACAACCCGATGGCCAAGGTGGCGGCGGAGTAGCGAGCCGTTCGACAAAAACGACGCCTTCGGACGCCGTTTTTTCATTTCCCTATTGCAGATAAAAAGTATCCATGATAAAAAATATCCATGATTAGGAGATCCATCTGATGAAGTTGGGCGAGGGCGTTGAGGCAGCCATCCACTGCGCCGCCATGCTGGCCGGTGTCGAAGGCAACAGCACCATGGCGGCCTCCGCCATGGCGGAGGCTTTCGGCCTGTCGCCGAGCTATCTCCTGAAACATCTCAACATGCTTACCGCCGCGCGCATCCTGGAATCGGTCTCGGGACCGGCCGGCGGCTATCGGCTGGCGCGGTCGGCCGAACGGATTTCGCTGCTCGATATCGTGCTGGCCGTCGAAGGGCGTGAGCCGGCCTTTCGCTGCGGCGAGATCCGCCGCAACGGTCCGGTCAGGCTCGACGCATCTGCCTATGTGAAACCCTGCGGCATCAACGCCGCGATGCTGAAGGCCGAGAAGGCCTATCGCGTTGCACTCGCCGAAGCAAAGCTGTCCGACATCGTTTCGGAATACGTGACCGATGCCGATCCGCGTTCGGTCGCCGCCGGCTGCGCCTTTGTCGCGCGCCATCAGCGACCGCAGAAATCCAGTTCAACCAAGCAAGCGTAAAGGACATCAGATGAAGCAGAGGCTGCAATTTTTCGCCAAGGCGCCGGACATCATGAAGGCGGTGTCGGCGCTCAATAAGGCGGTGGACGAATGCGGGATCGAGGAAAGCCTGCTGCACCTGATCAAATTGCGGGCCTCGCAGATCAATGGCTGCTCGTTCTGCGTCGAGATGCACAGCCGCGAGGCGAGGCGCGACGGTGAGACCGAGCAGCGGCTCTACCTCGTCTCGGCGTGGAAGGAATCGCCGCTGTTTTCGGAGCGTGAACGCGCCGCCTTGGCCTGGACCGAGGCGGTGACCCTGATCGCCAACAACGGCGTGCCGGACGAACTCTATGCCAGGACACTTGAGCATTTCTCGGAGGAAGAATTGGTCAAGCTGTCCGTCGCACTCGGCATGATCAATACCTGGAACCGGCTCTGCGTCCCGTTTCAGGCACTTCATCCGATGCCGTCGGCCAAGGCCGCCTGATTGTCCGGTCAGTTTTGGAGCGCCGTCGAGAGGCGGCGCTCCAATTGTTTTTCAAAGGGAGAGTTCGATGCCTGCCGATTTGCCTTCGGGCTTGCTGTTTCTTGGCCGCCTGCTGCTCGGCGGCGCCTTCGTTTTCGCCGGCCTGCGCAACATTCAGAACGCGGCTCTCCTGACCCAGCTGATGGCCGCGCGCGGCGTTCCGCAGGCGCGGTTGGCGCTGTGGCTTGGCATCGTGCTTCAGGTCGCTGCCGGCGTGCTGGTGATCGCCGGGCTATGCACGGCAATCGCTGCAGCGGTACTGCTGCTATTCCTCATCGTCGCCACGCCGATGTTCCACAATTTCTGGGACCATCAGGGCCCGGATCGGGCTTCGCGCATCAATGGCTTCGTCGGCAATGTCGCATTAGGCGGCGGTTTCCTGACGCTGATCGCGCAGTCTGTTTGACAGTCCGGCCGCGGCCCTAAGGTCATTTTCATTCCCTCGATGCGCGTTTTCAGGACAAGGGCGGACGCAAGGCGCAGACGGCATCGATCATTAAATCGGAACCAATCGAGCCGTTGACGCATTTGGCACCTGTATGCCGAGCATCCAGGACTCAATATGAAAATTGCCCATGTCGCGCCGCTTTATGAGTCGGTGCCGCCAAGGCTCTATGGTGGCACCGAACGCATCGTGTCGTATCTCACCGAAGCGCTCGTCGAGTTGGGGCATGAGGTGACGCTGTTTGCCAGTGGCGACAGCCGGACTTCCGCAAAGCTGGTGGCCGGCCGGGAATGCGCGCTTCGCCTCGATCCGCGTCCCTTCAAATCCGAGATCGCGGCGCATCTTTCGATGCTTGCCGAGGTGCGGAAACGGGCGCGGGAGTTCGACGTCATCCACTTCCATCTCAGCCACTTCCTGCACTTTTCCTTCTTCGAGGACATGGCGGAGCGGACGGTGACGACGCCGCATGGCAGGCTAGATTATGTCGATCTGGCGCCGGCCTATGAGCGTTTCCCGCGCTTTCCGATGATTTCCATTTCGCACAGCCAGAAGGCGGGTCTCGCCAAGGCCAACTGGTTGGCGACGATTCACCACGGACTGCCGACCGATATCTACGAGCCGAGTTTCGAGACGACGGCGGAGGAACCCTATCTTTGCTTCCTCGGCCGGTTTTCACGCGACAAGCGCCCGGACCGCGCCATCGAGATCGCCTTGCGCTCGGGATTGAAACTGAAGCTTGCGGCAAAGATCGGCAACGACGATCGCTCTTATTTCCACGAGACGGTCGAGCCTTTGATCGACGGCGATCGTGTCGTCTATGTCGGCGAGATCGAAGAGGACCAGAAAGTGGAATTCCTCGGCAAGGCGGCTGGCCTGCTGTTTCCGATCGACTGGCCGGAGCCGTTCGGTCTTGCCGCCATCGAGGCCATGGCCTGTGGCACGCCGGTGATCGCCTGGAATTGTGGTGCGCTGCCAGAGATCATCGATCAGGGCGTAACCGGTTTTATTGCCGGGTCGATGGACGACGCCGTCGCCGCGGTGCCGGATTTGCTGCGGCTTGACAGGCGAAAGGTGAGGGCTGTTTTCGAAAAGCGGTTTTCCGCCAGAAGAATGGCTGGGGACTACCTCGCCGCATATGCGCGCCTGATCGGCGTCCCGGTCGAGGCGAAGGCATCGTGAGCAACGTTCGAGCGATGGCAACGAAACAATAGGATTTGTGACGAATGGCCCAACTCGATGAGCGCCAGCTCGATCCTGCCGTAGCGCTTGCATCGCTCGACGCGACCGCTCCTCGTGAGCCGCACCGGCTGTTTGCGCTCAAGCAGGCCGACTGCTTTGCGGTTGCCGATGCCTATGGCGACATACGCGGCGCCGGCGACGGTTTCTTCCGCGACGATACACGGGTGCTCTCCGAATTCCGGCTGACCATCGGCGGCAGGCAGACGTCGCTGCTTGGCGCCTCCCTCAGCCAGGACAATGTCCTGTTCACCGCCAACCTGACCAATCTGCCGATCCAGAGCGTCAGCGGCCGCGACATTCCGCAGGGCGCGATTCATATCGAACGCGTCAGGCTGCTATGGCAGGACAGGCTGTTCGAGCGCATCACCCTTTCCAACTACAGCCGGGAGACCTCGACAATCGGCGTTTCCCTGCACTTTGCCGCCGATTTCCGTGACATGTTCGAAGTGCGCGGCTCGACACGGCCGAGGCGCGGAATGGCCCATGTGGCCGAGATGAATGCGACATCCGTCCTGCTGCGCTACGAGGGGTTGGATGAACTGGTGCGCGTATCGACGATATCGTTCTCGCAGGCGCCGGACAAATTGACCTCCGAACGCGCCGATTTCCTGGTTGCCGTCACCAAGCGCAGCAGCAAGGTGTTCTATGTCGAGGTCGGTCCCGAGATGGCGGATGCGCCCGACCGCGACCGTTTCCGGGCGGCCGCCGCCCGGGCCCGCTTTGGCATGCGGGCCAAGCGCCGCCACGGCGCGACGGTGCACAGTTCGGGCCGCGTCTTCAACGACTGGGTGGAGCGCGCCCGCGCCGATGTCGCGCTGCTCACCACCGAACTGGCGACGGGACCCTATCCCTATGCCGGCATCCCCTGGTTCTCGACGGCGTTCGGCCGTGACGGCGTCATCTCGGCGCTGCAGATGCTGTGGCTCAATCCAGGCCTGGCGCGGGGGGTGCTGGCCTTCCTTGCCCAGCACCAGGCGACGGAGACGTTGCCATTCAGCGATTCGCAGCCCGGCAAGATCATGCACGAGACGCGCAAGGGCGAGATGGCGGCGCTGCGGGAGCTTCCGTTCGGCCGCTACTATGGCGGCGTCGATACGACGCCGCTCTACATCCACCTCGCCTGTGCCTATGCCGATCGTACCGGCGACATGGCGTTCATCGACATCCTGTGGCCGTCGCTGTGCGCCGCGGCCGAATGGACGGAGGAGGCGGGCCGCGAGACCGGATTCGTCACCTACCAGCGGGCCGCCGAGTCCGGCCTCGCCAACCAGGGATGGAAGGACAGCTTCGATTCCATCTTTCACGCCGATGGCCGCATCCCCAAGGGTCCGATCGCGCTGGTCGAGGTTCAAGGCTATGTCTTTGCCGCCTTCCGGGGGCTGGCCGCACTTGCCCGTCGCCGCGGCGAGGACGAGAGGGCCGATCACTGGGATGACCGCGCGGAGGCCATGCGGGCAGCAGTGGAACGCGATTTCTGGGTCGACGATCTAGGCTTTTATGCGTTGGCGATCGATGGAGCAGGGGAGCCCTGCAAGGTGCGGACCTCGAATGCGGGCCACCTCCTCTTTGTCGGACTGCCTGAGCCGGAGCGGGCGCGGATGGTCGCCGATCAGCTTCTTTCCGCCTCCTTCCATTCGGGCTGGGGCCTGAGGACGCTTGCCGACGATGCGGTGTTCTTCAACCCGATGTCGTATCACAATGGCTCGATCTGGCCGCATGACACCGCTATGTGCGGTACCGGCCTGGCGCGCTACGGCGAGCGTGAAAGCGTGGTTCGCCTGTTGAGCGGCACGTTCGAATCCGCGGTCCATTTCAACATGCGGTTGCCGGAACTGTTCTGCGGTTTTACCCGAGCGCCGGGCGAAGCACCGATCGCCTATCCCGTAGCCTGCCTGCCGCAAGCGTGGTCGGCGGGTTCCGCCTTCATGCTGATGCAGGCCTGCCTTGGCCTGGAAATCGACGGCTGGGATGGTGAAATCCGCGTTACCCGTCCCAGGCTGCCGATAGGCATAGACACGCTGACGCTTCGCCACCTGGGCGTCGGAGAAAGGGTGGTCGATCTTACCTTCCAGCGCGTCGGCGATCGGGTAGTCGCTTTCCTCGCGGACCGCCATGAAGGGCTGGTGCCGCTCGTCGTCAGAACATGAACCAAATTGGGCGGAACCGATCCCGGCTTTCTGCGTTGCAAAAAACACAGGCCCGAACGGCGGCCCTATCCCTACGGATAGTCTTAAATCGGGAACACGAACAAAACGGCGGCCGAACGGCCGGAGGTGAGTTGATATTCCAATGACAAATTACGGTGCGGACCTGCTCTGGGTTCTGATCTTCGCGAGCCTCGGTTTTTCCGCTTTCGCCGTGTTCGTCTCCATATCGCGTCAGCGCCGCAGTCGCCCTCCGACGGTTGCACATATCGCCGGCGAAGACGTAGCCGCGGAAGCGGCGCGCAAGGTGATACGCGAGTTCGAAAAGAATGGCCAATCGGCCGATGCGGCGCTGGTGACATGGTCGCCTGAAACATTGCGCAAGATTCTGGCCGACGACCTGCCGGGCGCGCAGGTTATCGTGGTGTCCAACCGCGAACCGTATATCCACAACAGCAAGAACGATGACGTCGAATTGCTGGTGCCGGCCAGCGGACTGGTGTCTGCGCTCGAGCCGATTACCCGCGCCTGTGGCGGCACCTGGATCGCCTATGGTGGCGGAACGGCGGACCGTCTCATGGTCGACGACAACGACCGCGTGCAGGTGCCGCCCGGCAATCCGTCCTATACGCTGCGCCGGGTCTGGCTGACGGAGGAAGAATATCAGAGCTATTATCTCGGCTTCGCCAATGAGGGCCTCTGGCCGCTTTGCCACATCGCCTTCACCCGGCCGATCTTTCGCGCCTCGGATTGGGAAGCCTATCAAGCCGTCAACCGGAAGTTCGCCGACACGGTGGTGGCCGAGGCGCGTAACGAGCGGCCGATCGTGCTGGTTCAGGACTACCATTTCGCGCTGCTGCCGCGCATGATCCGCGAGCGCCTGCCCGAGGCGATCGTCATCACATTCTGGCACATCCCATGGCCGAATTCGGAGGTTTACAGCATTTGCCCATGGCGCGAACGCATCCTCGAAGGGCTGCTCGGCAGTTCGATCATCGGCTTCCATACCCAGTTCCATGCCAACAACTTCACCGAAAGCGTCGATCGCTTCCTGGAAAGCCGTATCGAGCGGGCGGATGCGGCCATCTCCTATGGTGGGCAGACGACGCTGGTGCACGCCTATCCGATCTCGATAGAATGGCCGGCGGACCTGCTGGCAAAACTGCCTGATACCGATGACTGCCGCGCCCGCCTGCGGAATAGGTTCGGACTTACGGCGGATGTGAAGCTGGCCGTCGGGGTCGAACGTCTCGACTACACCAAGGGCATTCTGGATCGGTTTCATGCGCTGGACGAATTGTTCAAGCGATACCCTGAGTGGATCGGAAAACTGGTCTTCCTGCAGATCGCGGCCCCCAGCCGTGGCACGCTCCCGGCTTACAAGCTGCTCCACGACGAATGCCATCGCTATGCCGAAGAGCTCAACCAGCGTTACGGCAGCGAGGGCTACAGGCCGGTGATCATGGTAGCCGAACATCATTCGCAGGAACAGGTCTATGAGATCTATCGGGCCGCCGACATATGCATGGTCACCAGCCTGCATGACGGCATGAACCTGGTCGCAAAGGAATTCGTCACGGCGCGCGACGACGAACAGGGCGTCTTGATGCTCAGCACATTCGCCGGTGCGTCGCGCGAATTGCTGGAGGCGCTGATCGTCAACCCTTACGACGCGGCCATGATGAGCGAAGCGCTGCTGCAGGCGCTGAACATGACGCCAGACGAACAGCGCGAGCGCATGCGGCCCATGCGGCAGATGGTTCGCGACAACAATGTCTATCGCTGGGCCGGCAGCATGCTCCTGGACGCGGCACGCTTGCGCAAGCGCGGTGACCTCGATCGGGTAACCGGTGCTGGCGACCGGCCGCCGGGCATCGACAATGTCGTGTCCATGTTCGAGCGGAAACGGGTGGCATTGTCATGAGCGAAATCCTGCAAAAGGTTGCAAGCAAAACCCTGCAAAGGCCGCAGGCCTTGCTGACCGGCGATTGGGCGTTGTTCCTCGACATCGACGGCACCCTGCTGGAGCATGCCGAACATCCGGACGCCGTCTCGGTCAGCGCCGAGCTTCGCGCTTTGCTGCAAGGCCTGGATCACAAGTTGAACGGGGCATTGGCCTTCATCACGGGCCGCTCCGTTGCGGCCGTGGACCAGTTGTTCCAGCCTTTGAAGCTGCGCGCAGCCGGTCTTTATGGCCTGGAACACAGGCTCCTGCCGGGCGACGACGTCGAAATCGCGGATGAGCCGGCGGATATTGCGGCCCTTGCCGACGAGATCGAGGCCGAACTCGGTCGTGGGGCGTATATCGAGCGCAAAGGCCGGGTGCTGGCCATCCACACGCGCGCCGCCCCGCACCTGCTCCCTCGCGCGACGCAGCTTGTCGAGCAAGCCTTGGCCGTGCTGCCCAAGGGCTACCGGGTGGTTGCCGGCAATGCCGGCGTGGAGTTGCTGCCGCTCGAGGCGGCCAAGGGCGCCGCGATCCGGCGTTTCATGGACATCGCGCCATTCACCGGCCGGCGCCCGGTCTTCCTGGGCGACGACACGTCGGACGAAAACGGCTTCGAAACCGTCAACGATGCCGGCGGCATATCGATAAGGGTCAAACCACCAGAATATACCACCGCGCAGTACGGCCTTGCCGGCGTTGCCGAGACGCTCGCCTGGCTGAGAGGTCAACTTTAGGTCTAGCGGCGCAACCGCGATCGCGCGTGCGGAAAAGGAAGGAACGGTTTCGATGGGACGCCTTGCACAATTGATTCGAGAAATCACGCCGAATTGGCTTCATTCCCGCTCCCATGGGACCGCCGGCGTCTCACCGTCCGATGCCGACTCCAGATGGCAAGAAGCGATCGACAACAAGATGTATGGGGCCGACACGCCTGATTATTCCCACATTCCGGAGCACCCCGTTAAGCCGCATACCGCAGGCCGCCATCGCACGTCAGCACCTGGCCGGTCATGAAGCCGTTGGATACGAGAAAGGCTATTGCCTCCGCGACGTCCTCGGCGCGGCCAACGCGGCCGACTGGGGTCTTGCCGGCATAATCGGCAAAGAGCGCCTGCCTCTGCTCCTCGGGCAGAAAATCCCACCACGGCGTGTCGATGACGCCGGGCGCAACGACATTGACGCGCAAGGGCTTCAGCTCCACCGCCAGGATCGGCACCACGGTCAACAGCATGCCGTTGATGGCGGCGATGCCGGCGACGCCCGGCATGGCGAGCTGAGCCGAGACGGCCGAGATGAAGGTGACCGATCCGCTCTTGCTGAGTGTCGGCAAGGCCGCCTGCAGGCAGGACAGTTGCGGGCGGACTTTCTCGTCGACGCCGCTGCCGATGTCGGTCAGGTCGAGCGTCGGGAAGGGGCCAAGGCCCTTGCCGCCGCTGGCGGCCAGTACCAGATGGTCGAAAGGGCCAAGGCGCTCGAAGAACCCGCTGATCTCGTCCGGCTTCGCGGCATCGAAAGCAGCCTTGTCGGCAGCGCCGCCAAGGCTTTTCCACGCGCTCTTCAGCTTCTCCTCGTTGCGACCGGTGATGGTCACCTTCATGCCAGGGCCAAGCAGTTTGCGCGCCGTCGCCAGGCCGATACCGGACGAGCCGCCGATGATGACGGCATGTTGGGTTGCCTTGGTCATGAATGCTGTTCCTTCGATGTGGGGGAGGCGACGCCGACAAGATCGAGGCTCAAGGCGCGCAACTGTTGTCTTGCCTTGGCATCATAGGCTTGGGCATCGGCTCGGGATTCGCGCAGGCCGTCGAAATAGAGGCCACTTTTTCCGTCGAGCGCTGGCGACGTGGCGAGATTGAGGATAGCGTCAGCCCCGGTCTCGACCGAGTTCCAAGGCGTGATACCCGCCTGCCGAACCATTGTGGTGTTCATGTAACTCGCCGGATGCAGTGCGTTGACGATGACGCCGGTGCCCTTCAGCTGCTCCGATAGGTCGATGGTGAACAGGATCTGCGCCAGCTTGCTCTGGCAATAGGCGCGCACGCCGTCGTAGCTGCGGGTCAGCATGACATCGCCGAAGTCGATCGCCTGCTGCCCCGCCGAGGCGACATTGACGATGCGCGCCGGAGCACTGGCCTTCAGCAACGGCAGAAGCTCCGACGTCAGCAGAAAACCAGCGAGATAATTGACGGCGAAGCGCAGTTCGTAGCCATCGGCGCTGACCTGGCGCTTGGCGCCTTGCCCCGCGGTGCCGACACCGGCATTGTTGATGAGGATGTCGAGCCGGTCCGTTCCGGCGCGCACGGCCTCAGCGAGACGGCGGACCTCGGCCAATGACGACAGGTCGGCGACCAGAAGCTCGGCCTTGCCGCCGGTGGCTTCAATTTCAGTGATAACAGCCTTGCCGCGCGTTGCATCGCGGCCATGTACCAGCACGCGGGCGCCCGCGGCGCCGAGCCGTTGCGCGACGACGCGGCCGACGCCGTCGGTTGAGCCGGTGATGAGGATTGTCTTGTCTTTCAGGTCCATGTTCAGAGCCTCCGTTCCGTTGCTCTGAGTGGAAGATGGGGCAGTTGGCACGAGCCAAACAGTTCAAACTTTATCCTGGTATCAATACTGCTATATTACGCGCATGGAATCCCAACCCCGCCCGACCCCTACTCACTCGGCTGAAGACAGCCGCCGGCGCGAGCTTGGCGCCTTCCTGCGCTCGCGCCGCGAAAGGCTGACCCCGTCAGCCACAGGCATTACCGCCGGTCTCAGGCGGCGCACGCCGGGCTTGCGCCGAGAGGAAGTGGCGATGATCGCCGGCGTCGGCACCACCTGGTACACATGGCTGGAGCAAGGGCGTGAGGTCAGGCCGTCGGTCGAGGTGCTGACCGCGCTCGCCGAAGCGTTGCGCCTCGACGCCGCCGAAAAACAGCATTTGTTCATCCTTGCCGACCGCCAGCAGCCGGAGCGCCGTGCCGTAGCGCCGGAAAAGGTCGACGGTCCGTTGCTGCATATGCTGCAAAGCCTGGTGCTGCAGCCGGCCTATGTTGTCGGGCGGCGCTGGGACGTGCTGGCCTGGAACCCGGCGGCGGTCGCGGTGTTCGGCGATTATGGCCTGCTGGAAGGTGACGCCCGCAACATCGTCCACATGGTGTTCACCAACCCGCACCACCGGCGCCTGCTGGTCGACTGGGAGCAATTGGCGCGCACCGTGCTTGCCTCGTTTCGGGCCGCAAGCGCCAGATATGTCGGCGACCCGGATTTCGAGCGGCTGATCGAGTTGATGACGCGCTCTAGCCCCGAGTTTCGCAGCTGGTGGCCGCAGCGCGACGTCGCGCACCGACTGTCGGGAGTGAAGCACGTCCGGCACCCGAGCGCGGGCGCCATGACCTTCGAGCATATGAGCTTGTCGATCGGCGACGGCTCCGACATGAAGCTGATCGTCTACACGCCGCTTGCCGAGCAAAACTCCGTCGCCAAGCTGCAG
Organism: Mesorhizobium sp. M1050; assembly: GCF_040318715.1. Taxonomy (NCBI): domain Bacteria; kingdom Pseudomonadati; phylum Pseudomonadota; class Alphaproteobacteria; order Hyphomicrobiales; family Phyllobacteriaceae; genus Mesorhizobium; species Mesorhizobium sp. M1050. The sequence goes on from NZ_JAMYMV010000005.1 coordinate 72,747, forward strand.
ACATTACTGGACGCGCTGCCGGCCGAACGTCGCAGCGCCTGAGGTGTCAGCCCTTTGGCTTGAGCCCGTCGAGGAACAGCTGCTCCAAGAACCTCGCCGCGTCCTCGAAGCGGCCGTCGCCGCCGCGGTTCGGCCCGAGCACGGCGCGGACCTGGACGTCGAAGTCAGCATAGTGCTGCGTCGTTGCCCAGATCGAAAAGATCAGGTGCCAGGGGTCGGTGCGGGCGATCTTGCCGGCGCGCATCCAGCCCTTGATGACGACGGCCTTCTCGTCGACCAGCGTTTTCAACTCGCCGGCCAGCAGCGGCATGATGCGCGGCGCGCCTTGCAGGATCTCGTTGGCGAACAGCCGGCTCTCGCGCGGGAAATCGCGCGCCATCTCCAGCTTGCGCCTGATATAGCTGCGCAATTCGGTCAGCGGATCGCCAATGTCGTCCAACTCGCGCAGCGGCGCCAGCCATGTGTCGAGAAGGCGCTGCATCAGCGTCTCGTGGATGTCTTCCTTGCGGCGAAAATAGTAGAGCAGGTTCGGCTTCGACATGCCGGCGGCTTCGGCGATCTGGTCGATGGTCGAACCACGGAAACCGTTGGTGGAGAACACCTCGAGCGCCGCCTCCAGGATGAGTTCCCGCTTTTCCTGCTGGATGCGGGTCCGGCGAGGGGCGTCCGTCCCGGTGGTCACCCTTGCAAGCCCTCGTGTTGAGGGTCATCTGGACCAATTCTCTGGACCAGTTTTTCCCTAGCCTGTGGAACGCACTTCAGGTGCTGCATTTCCGCTAGTAATCCCTTGACCGCCGGCAGGGCGGTGCTAACGTTTGTCCAATCGGTCAAAATTTGCGTAGCATGAAAACGCGGCAAAGACCAAGCGTTGGGCGCACCGAAACAGGTTACAAGGGGAAGTCTTGGTCATGTCCAACCGGCTGAAAGTCACGCCGAACGATCTCAGCGCATTTTGGATGCCGTTCACGGCAAACCGGCAGTTCAAGCAGGCGCCGCGCATGATGGTGTCCGCCAAGGACATGCATTACACGACCAGCGACGGCCGCAAGGTGCTCGACGGCACCGCCGGCCTGTGGTGCGTCAACGCCGGCCACTGCCGGCCGAAGATCACCGAGGCGATCCAGCATCAGGCCGCCGAACTCGACTATGCGCCCGCCTTCCAGATGGGCCACCCGATCGTCTTCGAACTGGCCAACCGCTTGGTCGACCTCGCGCCCAAGGGCATGGATCATGTCTTCTTCACCAATTCCGGTTCGGAATCGGTCGAAACCGCGCTCAAGATGGCGATCGCCTATCACCGCGCCAGGGGCGAGGGCTCGCGCACGCGCCTGATCGGCCGCGAGCGCGGCTATCACGGCGTCAATTTCGGCGGCATCTCGGTCGGCGGCATCGTCACCAACCGCAAGATGTTCGGCACGCTGCTCGGCGGCGTCGACCATATGCCGCACACGCATCTGCCGGAAAAGAACGCCTTTACCAAGGGCGTGCCGGAGCATGGCGCGGAACTCGCCAACGAACTGGAGCGCATCGTCGCCCTGCATGACGCCTCGACCATCGCCGCCGTCATCGTCGAGCCGGTCGCCGGTTCCACCGGCGTCATCCTGCCGCCGAAGGGCTATCTGCAGAAGCTGCGCGAGATCTGCACCAAGCACGGCATCCTGTTGATCTTCGACGAGGTCATCACCGGTTTCGGCCGTCTCGGCACACCGTTCGCCGCCGATTACTTCGGCGTCACGCCCGACATCATGACCACCGCCAAGGGCGTCTCCAACGGCGTTATCCCGATGGGAGCGGTGTTCGTGAAGAAGGAAATCCACGACGCCTTCATGACCGGTCCCGAGCACATGATCGAGTTCTTCCACGGCTACACCTATTCGGGCAATCCGATCGCCTGCGCAGCCGCTCTGGGCACGCTCGACACCTACAAGGAAGAGGGCCTGCTCACCCGCGGCGAGGAGTTGGCGCCGTACTGGGAAGACGCACTGCATTCGCTGAAGGGCGAGCCGAACGTCATCGACATCAGGAACATCGGCCTGATCGGAGCGATCGAGCTGGCGCCGATCGCCGGCCAGCCGACCAAACGGGCCTTCTCCGCCTTCGTCAAGGCGTTCGAGCGCGGCGCATTGATCCGCACCACCGGCGACATCATCGCGCTTTCGCCGCCGCTGATCATCACCAAGGGCCAGATCAACGAGTTGATCGACCATGTCCGGGAAGTGCTGAGGGCGATCGATTGAAGAACTGGACGCGGATATCCCTCCCCCTCGAGGGGAGGGTGGCCGCGAAGCGGTCGGGTGGGGTCGGTGCGGCAGTGCGCCGACCTGATCTTTTGCTGCGAGGTCGCTCCTGATGCCCCGTACCCGCGTGAGTTTCGAAATGCGCCAGAAGGCGCGCGCGCTTCGAGTTCACGCGACCAAGGGCGAATCCCTGCTGTGGTATGAACTGCGGGAGCTGAAGTCGGTGGGCATCAAGTTCCGCCGCCAGTGCCCGATCGGGCCTTATATCGTCGACTTCGCGTGCCTCGCCGTAAAGCTGGTCGTAGAGGTCGATGGTGATCTGCACGAACACGAGAGGGGTAAACGGCACGATGCCGTCCGCGATGCCTATCTCCGCTCGCTCGGGTTCGACGTCTTTCGCGTTGACGAGCCCGATGTCATAAATAGCGCTTGGCATGTCGCACAGGTGGTCAAGGAGAAGGTCGAGCGCATGTTCGGCGACCCCACCCGACCGCTTCGCGGCCACCCTCCCCTCGAGGGGGAGGGGGACGCCAGCGCCCTGCAATCGATGAGGTTTTAAAGCATGGCCGCACCCGGCGAGAATCTGCGAATCAATTCAGACCGTTTGTGGGATTCCATCATGGAGATGGCGAAGATCGGCCCCGGCATTGCCGGCGGCAACAATCGCCAGACCGTGACCGACGAGGACGGCGAGGGCCGGCATCTGTTCAAGCGCTGGTGCGATGCGGCCGGGCTCGAAATGGGCGTCGACGAGATGGGCACGATGTTTGCCCGCCGAGAAGGCACCGATCCCAGCCTGCCGCCAGTCTATGTCGGCAGCCATCTCGATACGCAGCCGACCGGCGGCAAATATGACGGCGTGCTCGGCGTGCTGGGCGGACTTGAAGTGGTGCGCTCGCTCAATGATCTCGGCATCAAGACCAAACATCCGATCGTCGTCACCAACTGGACGAACGAGGAGGGCGCGCGCTTCGCGCCGGCGATGATGGCGTCCGGCGTGTTCGCCGGCGTGCTCGACCAGGCCGATGTCTACGGGCACACCGACCAGCAGGGGAAAAAATTCGGCGAGGAGCTCGAACGCATCGGCTGGAAGGGCACCGAGAAGGTCGGTGACCGCAAGATCCACGCTTTCTTCGAACTGCATATCGAGCAAGGACCGATCCTCGAGGACGAAGACATCGACATCGGTGTCGTCACCCACGGCCAGGGCCTGAAGTGGCTGCAGGTAACGCTGACCGGCAAGGAGGCGCATACCGGTTCGACGCCGATGCCCAAGCGCCGCAATGCCGGGCTCGGCATGGCACGCGTGATCGAGCTGGTGCACGAGATCGCCATGGACTACCAGCCCGATGCCGTCGGCGCGGTCGGCCACATGGAGGTCTATCCCAACTCGCGCAACATCATCGCCGGCCGCACCGTCTTCACCATCGATATCCGCTCGCCCGAGAAGGAAGTGCTGGACGCCATGGACGGCCGCATCCGCGAAGGCATCGACACGATCTGCGAGGCGCTCGACATCCGCTACGAGATCGAACAGGTCGGCGCTTTCGATCCGGTCACCTTTGACGCCGGTTGCGTCAAGGCGATCCGCGATGCCGCCGAACGCCTGGGCTATTCCCATCGCAACATCGTCTCCGGCGCCGGCCATGACGCCTGCTGGATCAACCGCGTTGCGCCGACCGCCATGGTGATGTGCCCCTGCGTCGATGGTCTCAGCCACAATGAGGCCGAGGAGATCACCAAGGAATGGGCCAGCGCCGGCGCCGACGTTTTGTTCCATGCAGTGGTGGAGACGGCTGTCATCGTGGAGTGACCTTAGAAACTACTTTCCAAACGCCGCTCGCAAAGAAGCGCGAAGAGAACAAGGGAACACGAAAATGACCAAAGTCATCAAGAACGGCACCATCGTCACCGCCGACCGCACGTGGAAGGCCGATGTGCTGTTCAGCCACGGCAAGATCGTCGCCATCGGCGCGGGACTGCATGGCGACCACGAGTTCGACGCCACCGGCTGCTACGTCATGCCGGGCGGCATCGACCCGCACACCCATCTCGAAATGCCGTTCATGGGCACCTATTCGGCCGACGATTTCGAATCCGGCACGCGGGCAGCCCTTGCCGGTGGCACGACGATGGTGGTCGATTTCTGCCTGCCGGCGCCGAAGCAGTCGCTGCTCGAAGCGTTGCAGATGTGGGACAACAAGACCTCGAAGGCATCCTGCGACTACTCCTTCCATATGGCGATCACCTGGTGGGGTAAGCAGGTGTTCGACGAGATGGCTGATGTCGTCGACAGGGGCATCACCTCGTTCAAGCACTTCATGGCCTACAAGGGCGCGCTGATGGTCGACGACGACGAGATGTATGCGTCGTTCCAGCGCTGCGCCGACCTCGGCGCGCTGCCGCTGGTGCATGCCGAGAACGGCGACGTGGTCGCCGCCCTGTCGCAGAAGCTGCTTGCCGCCGGCAACAATGGTCCCGAGGGTCATGCTTATTCGCGGCCGCCGGAAGTCGAGGGCGAGGCGACCAACCGCGCCATCATGATCGCCGATATGGCGGGCGTGCCGCTCTATGTCGTGCATGTCTCCTGCGAGCAGAGCCACGAAGCGATCCGCCGGGCGCGGCAGAAGGGCATGCGGGTGTTCGGCGAGCCGCTGATCCAGCATCTGACACTCGACGAGAGTGAATATTTCGACAAGGACTGGGACCATGCGGCGCGCCGCGTGATGAGTCCGCCCTTCCGCAATAAGCTCCACCAAGACTCGCTCTGGGCCGGCCTGCAGGCGGGCTCGCTGCAGGTGGTGGCGACCGACCACTGTGCCTTCACCACCAAGCAGAAGCGCAACGGCGTCGGTGATTTCACCAAGATCCCGAACGGCACCGGCGGGTTGGAAGACCGGATGCCGGTTCTATGGACCACCGGCGTCAACACCGGCCGGCTGACGATGAACGAGTTCGTCGCGGTGACCTCGACCAACATCGCCAAGATTCTCAACATGTATCCGAAAAAGGGTGCCATCGTCGAAGGCGCCGATGCCGACATCGTCGTCTGGGATCCCGGCGCCAAGAAGAAGATCACGTCGAAAAAGCAGCAGTCGGTGATCGACTACAACGTCTTCGAAGGGTTCGAGGTGACTGGCCTGCCGCGCTTCGTCTTCTCGCGCGGCGAATTGTCGATCCAGGAGGCCGAGGTCAAGGCCAAGCCCGGCCATGGCGAGTTCGTCGCTCGCGAGCCGAATGCGGCGGTCAACCGGGCGCTGTCGACGTGGAAAGAGATTTCCGCGCCGCGCAAGGTGGAACGCACCGGTATCCCGGCGACCGGGGTTTGAGCTTGGCGCGTTCGGCCGCGCTCTTTTCGTTGGTCCTGGCGGCAATTGTCTCCGGCCCGGCAGCCGGCGGCGTGCTGGCCGGCTCCTGGGGCAATGATGTCGGGTGTGCCGGCCTCAAGGTCGGCTATCAGGACAGTGACGCTTATATCGTCCTGACCGCCGAAGGCATCGAAACCTATGGCAGCGGCTGCCGGTTCGCGCAGCAACTGGCGCCGATGCTGGGCACGCAATCGCTCAGTTCGACCTGCTCCGCCGAGGGTGAAGCGGGGACAGCGATCGAAACAGTCGAGGTCACCAACAAGGGGAAGGTTGGTTTCTTCGTCACCATCCCCGGCCTTGAGGTAATGGGGCCGCTGCAATCATGTTCGTGACGTCGGGCATTTGGGGGATGAGCATGCGCGGTATTTCTCTGTCTGTTGCAATGGGTCTCGTGCTGGCTGCTGGGCAGGCCTCGGCGGCGGGCATCGATCTGTCCAAGCCCTATGGCAACAAGTCCGGTTGCATCAACAAGAACGGCCAGAAAGTCTATGCGGAAGACATGCTGCTGCTGAACGATACGGAATTCATCACCGCGACCAACGCCTGCACCTTTACCGACAAGAAGACGCAGGCTGACGGTTCGCTGGTGGTAAAGTCAATGTGCGAGGCAGACGGCGGGGATGGTCAGTCGCCGATACAGTTCACCATCAAGCGCAGTCCCAAGAACGCCAAGAAGCTGGTGATCGCGGATGAGGATGGCACTGTGTACGGGGAAGTTTCCCGGTGCCGATGACGCGCAAGTTCCTATCGATGCCGTCGGATTCAGGCGACCAGCGCATCCAGTTCCGGCAACAGGACGACGCTTTCCTGTTCGTTGGGATCGGTGCGGGCAATGACGGCCGAAGACGGGGCGCCGCTCAGATTGGCCGGCAAATGCGGCACGCCGGCGGGAATGTAGAAAAGGTCGCCAGCCTTGACGACGATATGATGCTCAAGCCGGTCGCCATACCAGGTATGGACTTCGCCGGAGAGGACATAGATCGCCGTTTCATGGCTCTCATGCATGTGCGCCTTGGCGCGGGCGCCGGGTGGCATGGTGAGGACGTGCATGCAGATGCCGGAGGCGCCGACGGTTTCGGCGGCGATGCCGGCGAAATAGGTCAATCCCTGCTTGCCTTCATAAGTGCTTTCAGGGCGGATAAGGTGACAAGTGGGTTTGGGCGACATCGGGAAACTCCGGGCGTCGATTGAGTGTGGGACAAGACCAATGGGACAGGGCGAGTGGAAAACAACATCGCAATAAAAGCAATCGGATTCCAGCCGGCGCTGCGGGGACGGGACCAGGCGGGCGGCAGCCGATGACAGGGATTTCGCCAGCCGTCGTCGCGGCAAGCAAACTTGGGCTGACCTTCCAGACCAGTGACGGGCCGGTGCAGGCGCTGTCCAATGTCGATCTCACCATCGGCAAGGGGGAGTTCGTCTCCTTCATCGGGCCCTCGGGCTGCGGCAAGACCACGCTGCTGCGCGTCATCGCCGATCTGGAGAAGCCGACCTCGGGGACGATTTCGGTCAACGGCATGACAGCAGAACAGGCACGCGAGAAACGCGCCTATGGCTATGTCTTCCAGGCGGCAGCGCTGTTTGCCTGGCGCACCATCGAGCGCAATGTCGGGCTGCCACTGGAGATCATGGGCCTGTCCAAGGCGGAGCAGGCGGAACGGATCAAGCGCACGCTCGATCTCGTCAACCTCTCGGGATTCGAGAAGAAATATCCCTGGCAGCTCTCGGGCGGCATGCAGCAGCGCGCCTCGATCGCCCGCGCGCTGGCCTTCGATGCCGACCTGCTGCTTATGGACGAGCCGTTCGGAGCTCTGGACGAGATCGTGCGCGACCACCTCAATGAGCAATTGCTGGAATTGTGGGGGCGGACCAACAAGACGATCTGCTTCGTCACCCACTCCATTCCCGAAGCCGTCTATCTATCGACGCGCATCGTCGTCATGTCGCCGCGTCCCGGCCGCGTCAGCGATGTCATCGAGTCGACGCTGCCGAAACAGCGGCCGCTCGACATTCGCGAGACGCCGGAGTTTCTGGCGATCGCCGCGCGGGTGCGCGACGGGTTGCGGGCAGGGCATAGTTATGATGATTGAGGGGGCGAACGATGGGCTTCCTCCTCTCCCCAACGGGGAGAGGGTGGCCGGAGCGAAGCGGAGGTCGGGTGAGGGGGCGGCGCCGACAGATCCGACCAAAAGAAAGGTCGGGGCAACCGAGCGCGCCCGAAAGCTGCGGTTTGACGAGACCGAAGCCGAGTACAGGCTTTGGGGAGAACTGAGGGGCCGTCACCTCAACGGCTACAAATTTGTGAGGCAGGTGCCGCTTGGGCCATTCATCGCTGATTTTGTTTGCCGTGAGATGGGCCTGATTGTCGAACTCGACGGCAGCCAACACGCGGATTCACCAACCGATCCGGCCAGAACAGCTTGGCTGAATGGCCATGGTTATTCGGTTCTCCGGTTCTGGAACCATGAGGTTTTGGCCGAACGTCGAGCGGTCCTGGATACGATCTTGGCTTGCCTGGACGGAAAGATTTCTACCCCCTCACCCGACCTCCGCTTCGCTCCGGCCACCCTCTCCCCGTCGGGGAGAGGAGGGCGCGTACCTGGCGAGGTTCGCTAGATGGACACTTTCCGCGACAAGCTGATTCCCGTGACCTCGATCCTCGCTGGCGTCGTCGTCCTCTGGTATGTTTTCGCCGTCATCCTCAACACGCCGTTCCAGCGCGATCTCGACCGCCGCGCCGGTGAATCACCTGCCTTGAGCGAGTTCATCGCCAACACGCTGGCGCAGCCGAAGCCGACACTGCCGGCGCCGCATCAGGTGGCGGTGAATTTCTTCGAAAACACGTTCCTGCGGCCCGTTACCTCCAGTCGCAGCCTCGTCTACAATGCCTGGGTGACGCTGTCGTCCACGCTGCTCGGCTTTGCTTTCGGCACGGCGCTCGGCATCATCATTGCTGTCGGTATCGTGCATGTGGCAACGCTCGACCGCAGCCTGATGCCGTGGATCATCGCCTCGCAGACCATTCCCATTCTGGCGGTGGCGCCGATGATCATCGTCGTGCTGGCGGCAATCGGCATCACCGGGCTGGTGCCGAAGGCGATGATCTCGACCTATCTGTCGTTCTTCCCGGTGACGGTGGGCATGGTGAAAGGGCTGCGCTCGCCTGAGATCATGCATCTTGACCTTATGCACACCTACAATGCCAGCCGTGCGCAGACCTTCTGGAAATTGCGCGTGCCAGCCTCCGTGCCGTTCCTGTTTACCTCGATGAAGGTGGCGGTGGCGGCCAGCCTCGTTGGCGCCATCGTCGGCGAACTGCCGACCGGCGCTGTCGCCGGCATCGGCGCCAAGCTGTTGGCCGGCGCCTATTATAGCCAGTCCATCGACATCTGGTCGGCACTGGTCGCCGGTTCGGTGGTGGCCGCACTCCTGGTCATGGTGGTTGGCATTGCCGGGCGCATCGTCGACCGTGCCATGGGCGGGAGGCCGGCATGAACTGGCTGAAACCTTCCTGGCAAGCTGGGCTGGCCATCGTGCTGTGCCTGATCGCGGTGGCGCTCGGCGCGATGTCGAAGCCGGAAGCGGCGGCGCTTACGGACCCAACGGTCAGCATCAACTATCCCTATCTCGGAACCAAAAGCCTGATGTTCGGCTTGGCCATGCTGGCAGCGCTGGTCTCGATGATCAGGATTCCGCCCCTTGCTGAAGCGATGGTGCTCTTTGTCGGCGCTCACCTGATCGCCTGGCTGCTGATATCGGGCATTACCGGTTTTGAGGGCACCGCACTGGCGCCGTATTTCCTGCTGCTCGCGGCCGCATGGCTGCTTGGCTGGCGCTGCGTGGCGGTGCTGTCGTCATTACGTCCTTTCGCCAGTTGGGCTCGGACGGGGTTGCGCCTGATCATCCCAGCCATCTTCGGCGCCTGGATCCTGATCATCTGGGAAGCGGTGACGCGAGGCGCGGGCATCCCCTTCATCCTGTTGCCGCCGCCCAGCGCCATCGGCGTGCGCATCGCCGGTTCGCTGCCTGTACTCGGCGCCGACGTCCGTCAAACCATCTTCAAGGCGGTTGTCTTCGGCTATGTCGTGGGCAGTGGCGCCGGCTTCATCGCCGCGGTGCTCGCCGACCGTGTGCCGTTCCTACGGCGCGGGCTGCTGCCGATCGGCAACATGGTCTCGGCGCTGCCGATCATTGGCGTCGCACCGATCATGGTCATGTGGTTCGGCTTCGACTGGCAGTCCAAGGCGGCGGTGGTCATCATCATGACCTTCTTCCCGATGCTGGTGAACACGGTCGCCGGTCTCGCCGCCTCGGGTCATATGGAGCGCGACCTGATGCGCACCTATGCTTCGGGCTACTGGCAGACATTGCTGAAGCTCAGGCTGCCGGCAGCCGCGCCCTTCATCTTCAACGCGCTGAAGATCAACTCGACGCTGGCGCTGATCGGCGCCATCGTCGCCGAGTTCTTCGGTACGCCTGTCGTCGGCATGGGCTTCCGCATCTCGACCGAGGTCGGGCGGATGAACATCGACATGGTCTGGGCCGAAATCGCAGTTGCAGCACTTGCGGGTTCGGTCTTTTATGGCGTGGTCGCTCTTGTCGAAAGAGCCGTCACGTTTTGGCATCCCTCTGTCCGTGGTGGATAGGGGCGGTGGGTTTAAGGGTGCTAACTTCAGAGGGTAAAAACATGAAAAGACTTGTTATTCCAGTTCTGGCCGGCGCGATGTCGCTAGCCGCTTTCCAGGCAATGGCCGCCGACAAGGTGACCTTGCAGCTGAAATGGGTCACGCAGGCCCAGTTTGCCGGCTACTATGTTGCCAAGGCCAAGGGTTTCTACGAGGCCGAAGGCCTCGACGTCGACATCAAGCCGGGCGGTCCCGATATTGCCCCCGAGCAGGTGATCGCCGGTGGCGGCGCCGACGTCATCGTCGACTGGATGGGCGGTGCGCTGGCCGCCCGCGAGAAGGGTGTGCCGCTGGTCAACATCGCCCAGCCGTTCAAGAAGGCCGGCATGGAGCTGGTCTGCCCGAAGGACGGCCCGATCAAGACCGAAGCCGACTTCAAGGGCCACACGCTCGGCGTCTGGTTCTTCGGCAACGAATATCCGTTCTACGCCTGGATGAACAAGCTTGGCCTCAAGACCGATGGTGGTCCGGACGGCGTCACCGTCCTGAAGCAGAGCTTCGACGTGCAGCCGCTGATCCAGAAGCAGGCGGATTGCATCTCGGTCATGACCTACAACGAGTACTGGCAGCTGATCGACGCCGGCTACAAGCCCGAACAGCTGACCGTGTTCAACTATTCGGCGATGGGCAACGACCTGCTCGAGGACGGGCTTTATGCGTCGGAAGACAAGCTCAAGGATCCGGCCTTCGAGGACAAGATGGTGCGTTTCGTGCGCGCTTCGATGAAGGGCTGGAAATACGCCATCGACCACAATGACGAAGCCGCGAGCATCGTCATGGACGGCGGCGGCCAGGACGAAAACCACCAGAAGCGGATGATGAGCGAAGTCGCGAAGCTGATCGACAATGCCGACGGCAAGCTCGATCCGGCAACCTACGAGCGCACCGCCAAGGCGCTGCTCGACCAGAAGATCATCACCAAGGAGCCGACCGGCGCCTACACCACCGCCATCACCGACAAGGCGGTCAAGTAAGCCTAGCTGGCAACATCTCGATCTCGAACGGCGCCTCTGGCAGAAGTGTCAGAGGCGCCGTTCCTTTATGGTGTTCATGACGAAGCTGGTCTCGATCGAGGCGACGCATTTCAATCGCGCGATCTTTTCCTTGATGAAGCGCTCGTACTGCTCGAGGCTTCCGGTCACCACCTTCAGCACATAGTCGCGCGAACCGGTGACGAGGTGGCATTCCAGGACCTCTTCCCAGCCGCGGATCGCATCCTCGAACATCACGATCTCGTCCTCGTTCTGGCGGCTGAGCCGGATGGTAGCGATGGCGACCATGCTCCAGCCGAAGGCTGAGGGGTCGACCAGCGTGGTGTAGCCCCTGATGACGCCGGTTTCCTCCAGCCGCCGCACCCGCCGAAGGCAAGGCGATGGCGACAAGCCGATCCGTTCGGCAAGCTCGTTGTTGGTGATGCGGGCATCAGCCTGCAGCTCACGCAGGATCCTGCGGTCGAAATCATCGGCTACTTTCTGCTGCACTTTCTGTCTCTCCAGGCGATTTGTTGCGGGAATGCAGCCATGCGAGCCGAAGAATAGCAAGGACTGGCGGATCAGGATCGCATAAATTGCTGCGACACTCCTCGAATAAGGCAGAAAAGACATGACCGCGCCACGCCCATCGAAAACCCATATCGGCAACCACAAGCTCCATCCGGAGACGCTGATGCTGAGCTATGGTTTCGATCCGCAGCTTTCGGAGGGCGCGGTCAAACCACCGGTATTCCTGACCTCGACTTTCGTCTTCAAGTCAGCGGAAGAGGGACGCGACTTCTTCGACTACACGTCGGGCCGCAAGGAGCCGCCGAGCGGTACCGCGTCCGGCCTGGTCTATTCGCGCTTCAACCATCCCAACAGCGAGATCGTCGAGGACCGGCTGGCGATCTATGAAGCGACGGATGCCTGCATCCTGTTTTCGTCAGGCATGTCGGCGATCGCCACCACACTGCTAGCCTATGCCCGTCCGGGCGACGTCATCCTGCATTCGCAGCCACTCTATGGCGGCACCGAGACGCTTCTGACGCGCACGCTTTCAGGTCTCGGCATCGGCGCTGTCGGCTTCGCCGAAGGCGTCGACGAGACGGCAGTGCGCGCGGCTACCGACGCGGCCATCGCGAAAGGCCGCGTATCGGTCATCCTGATCGAGACGCCGTCAAATCCGACCAACAGCCTGGTCGACATCGCTCTGATGCGGACGATCGCCGACGAGATTGGCACGGCTCAAGGGTCGACGCCGATCGTCGTCTGCGACAACACATTGCTCGGCCCGGTTTTCCAGCGGCCGATCGAACATGGCGCCGATGTCTCGGTATATTCGCTGACCAAATATGTCGGCGGCCATTCCGACCTCATCGCGGGCGCCGCCATGGGCAGCAAGGCGGTCACCAAGCCCATCAAGGCGCTTCGCGGCGCGATCGGCACGCAGCTCGACCCGCATTCCTGCTGGATGCTCGGCCGGTCGCTGGAGACGCTGTCGATCCGAATGGAGCGGGCCAACGACAATGCGCGCCTGGTCGCCGAATTCCTGCGCGATCATGCGAAGGTCGAGAAGGTACATTATTTGCCGTTCCTGGGCGAGGATACGCCAGCGGGCCGCGTCTACAGGGCGCAATGCAGTGGCGCCGGCTCGACCTTCTCCTTCGACATCAGGGGCGGGGAGACGGCGGCCTTCGCCTTCCTCAACGGGTTGCAGATCTTCAAGCTGGCGGTAAGCCTCGGCGGAACGGAATCCTTGGCCAGTCACCCCGCGGCCATGACCCATTCGGGAATTCCCTACGAGGTGCGCCAGCGCATCGGCGTGCTTGAGACCACGGTCAGGCTGTCGATCGGTGTCGAGCACCCGGACGATCTGATCGCCGACCTGACGCAGGCGCTGGCGGCGGTCTGACGGGTCATTCCCTGGAATCCGGGAAGGGCAAGGATCGGATTCCTTCATCAGCCATCACAAATGCGTGTGGTGGGATACATTTCGCTGCTCAGCCGTTGCATTACCGCATGCGCGCGCCGGGAGGCGCGACGGATGCGACATCCCAATCGGAGGTGCTTCATGCGCAACCTATCCTTCTTCCCGGCGCTTTCGGCGCTGGCCATTTCGACCGCGTTCCTGTTCGCATCGCCGGCTCTGGCCGCCACGGAAAAGTTCAAGGCGACGCTCGACGGCGGCCAGCAAAACCCGCCCGTCACCACGAAGGGCAAGGGCACGGCCACTTTCACGTTCGACACGGCCAAGAAGAAGCTCAGCTGGAACGTCAAATATTCCGGCCTCAGCGGACCAGCGACGGGCGCGCACATTCACGGCCCGGCGGCGATGGGTGCAAACGCCGATCCGGTCATCCCATTCAAGAAGCTCAAGAGCCCGATCAGGGGATCTGAAACGCTGACGGATGCCCAGGTGGCTGACCTGGAGGCAGGCAAATATTACGTCAACATCCATACATCAGCCAACAAGGACGGTGAAATCCGCGGCCAGATCGAAAAGGCGAAGTAGGTTGTTTCGAAAGAAGGGGCGGGCGACCGCCCCTTCTTTCTGAATCACGCCTTGTCGCGGATCTGGCTCATCGTCCGGGTCGGCGTGATCGCCTCCGGGTCGAGCCTGATTTCGACGATCGCCGGCTTGCCGCTGGCGAGGGCACGCTCGAAGGCCGGGGCGAACTCCGCGGTCTTCTCCACCGTTTCTCCATGGCCGCCATAGGCGCGGGCGAGGGCCGCGAAGTCAGGGTTCTTCAAATCAGTGGCGATGACGCGGCCGGGGTATTCGCGCTCCTGATGCATGCGGATGGTGCCGTAGATGCCGTTGTTGACGACGACGACGACGATCGGCAGGTCGTACTGCACGGCGGTGGCGAACTCCTGCCCGTTCATCAGGAAGCAGCCGTCGCCCGCGAAGGCGACCACGGTTCGATCCGGAAACAGCTCTTTGGCGGCGACCGCAGCAGGCGTGCCATAGCCCATCGAGCCTGAGGTCGGTGCTGCTTGTGTGGCGAAGCGCCGGGAGCGATGGAAGCGATGCACCCAGGTGGCGTAATTGCCGGCGCCATTGGTGAGTATGGCGTCATCGGGCAGCATCTTTTCCAGGTAGTTCATGATCGGCCCCATCTGGACCGAGCCGGGGCCGCTCTCCGGCGGCGTCGACCAGTCGAGATAGGCGGCATGCAACTTTGACGTTTCGGCTGCCCAACTCGGAGCCGAGACCGGCTTGCGCTTGGCGAAGGCCTCGACAAAGGCGGATGGCGAGGCGTTGATCGCCAGTGCCGGCCGGTAGACGCGGCCAAGTTCGCCAGCGTCGGCATGGACATGGACCAACGCCTGGTCCGGATAGGGGCTTTTCAAGAGAGTGTAGTCGGACGACGGCATTTCACCCATGCGGCCGCCGATCAGCAGCACGAGATCGGCCTGCTTGATCGCTGTCGCGAGCTTCGGATTGATGCCTATGCCGACATCGCCGGCATAGTTCGGATGCAGATGGTCGAACAGCATCTGGCGGCGGAACGAACAACCGACCGGCAGCGACCACGCCTCGGCGATCGTGCGCATTTGTGCAACCGCCTCGGCATCCCAGCGCGTGCCGCCGAGGATGACGAACGGCCGCTTGGCGTTGGCCAGCAATTTCTCCAACGCGTCGAGTTCGGCTTCGCCGGCTCGCGTTTCGACCGGTGTGTGGGCCAGCGCGATGGGCGCTTCGACGACGCTGGTCAGCATGTCTTCCGGCAGCGAGATGACGACCGGGCCGGGGCGGCCCGATGTCGCCACCGCGAAGGCGCGGGTGACGAATTCCGGGATGCGCGACGCGTCGTCGATCTCGACCACCCATTTGGCGATGTCACCGAAGAACCTGACGTAATCCACCTCCTGGAACGCCTCGCGCTCCTTGGCGTGGCTGGCGACCTGGCCGATGAACAGGATGACGGGTATGGAATCCTGCATGGCGATGTGGATGCCGGCTGAGGCGTTGGTGGCGCCGGGGCCGCGGGTGACGAAGCAGATGCCTGGCTTGCCAGTCAGGCGGCCGTGACAATCGGCCATCATCGCAGCACCGCCTTCCTGGCGGCAGACGATGGTGCGGATCGCTGAATCGTGCAGCGCGTCGAGCACCGCCAGATAGGATTCACCGGGTACGCAATAGATGCGGTCTGTGCCGTTGGCTTCGAGCGCGTCGACGATCAATTGTCCGCCGGTCTTCATTGTCCAGACTTCTCCAGTTCGGCAAGGATTTCTTGCGTGTGCTCGCCCAGGCGCGGCGAGGGGCGTCCATAGACGAGCGGCGTACCAGACATGATCATCGGCGCACGCACCGACGGCAGAAGGTTGCCGTGGCCGTCGTCGAGATCGAGCCGCATGCCTCGCGCGATGGTCTGCGGATCGGCGAACATCTGGCCGATCGTGTTGATCGGGCTGGCCGGCACGCTCGCCGCTTCCAGCCTTGCCAGCAGCGGATCGCGATCAAAAACCTTCAGCGCCTCGATGATGCGTTCGCGCAGCTTGACCCGGTTGGCGACCCGGGCCGGATTGGTCGCAAAGTCGGGATCGACAGGCAAATCGTCCAACCCGACGGCAGCGCAGAATTTCGCGAACTGGCCGTCATTGCCGACCGCCAGGATGATGTGGCCATCCCTGACCGGCACCACTTCGTAAGGGGCGATGTTCATATGCGCATTGCCCATCTGCACCGGCGACTTGCCGGAAACGAGATAGTTGAGGTTCTGGTTGCCGAGCGCCGAGATCTGGGTGTCGAAGAGTGCCATGTCGATCTGCTGGCCTTCGCCGGTCTGTTCGGCATGGCGTAGTGCAGCCTGGATGGCGATGACCGAATAGAGGCCGGTGAAGATGTCGGAGATGGCGACGCCGGCCTTTTGCGGCTCGCGGCCGACCTCGCCGGTGATCGACATCATGCCGGCCATGGCCTGGATGATGAAGTCATAGCCGGCGCGTGGCGCGTATGGGCCATCCTGGCCGAAGCCGGTGATCGAGCAATAGACGAGGCGGGGGTTGATCTCGCGCAGACTGTCATAGTCGAGGCCGTATTTCTTCAGGCCGCCGAGCTTGAAATTCTCGATCAGCACATCCGACGTCGCGACCAGCCGGCGCACGGTCTCGGCGCCCGCCGGCGTCGAGAAGTCGATGGCGATGGAGCGCTTGCCACGATTACAGGAATGGTAATAGGCAGCCGACAGGTTCTCGCCATCCTTTCCCATGACGAAGGGCGGACCCCATTTGCGGGTATCGTCGCCACCATCGGGGCTCTCGACCTTGATCACATCGGCGCCGAGATCGGCAAGCAATTGCCCGGCCCATGGCCCGGCAAGGATACGGGCGAGTTCGACGACGCGGACGCCTTTCAGCGGGGGTTCGGCCATAAATCACCGTGGTTGCTGCAATCACCTTGATTGCTGCGAATGCAGAGCCTCTATCAAGCCCTGCAATGGCTGTCACGGCTCTTGCGATAGGCCAATCCCTTCAGCCCTTCAGCACGCCGTCGGCCCAGGTCGCAAAATCATCCATGATGATGTCGCGATTCACTTCGTTCAGGCTTTCGTGGCGGGTGTCGGCGTAAACCTTTGAAACGAGATTCGAAAAGCCCATCGCACGCATGCGACCGGCAAGATGCATGATCCCCTTGCCGTAATCCGAGGCGGGATCTTTTCCGCCGCCAACGATGTTGACGGGGAGGTCGCGCCGGATGCCGGCAAAGCCGGCATCCTTGCCGCCGTTCAACGCCATCTCGACGATATCACGCCACATCGACACCGAGGCATCCCAGCCGCACAGCGGATCGGCGATGTATTTTGCCACCTCGGCCTCGTCGCGTGACAGCCAGTCGAACAGCGTGCGGTGGTTAGGCACCGCCTTGCCCCAGGCCTGAAAGGTGAGTTTCGGCAGCAGCCGCGACGGAACGTCCGAGCCCAGCCGGAACCGCTCCCAGGCAAGAATACCGGGCGCCAGCTGGCCGATTAGGCCTTGAGAAAAATTGCCGTTCCAGATCGCGGCGGCATGAACGCGCGGCGAATGGCGCAGCAGGTAGTTCAGCGCCATGGACGCACCCATCGAATGACCAAACAGGATGACCAACCGGTTCGGGCATTCGCTGGCGATGACATCGTGAATGGCATCGATGTCGGCGATCACCTTGGCCGGGCCGTCCTTGCCGGCGAACCTGCCGAGCGGCGCGTCGGGGGCCTTGGTCGCACCATGGCCGCGATGATCGTGGACATAGACGTGGAAGCCGCGCTGGGCGAGGAAATCGGCGAAGCGAGCATAGCGCGCGGCGTGCTCGGCCAGTCCATGGTTGATCTGGACGACGGCACGCGGCCGGCCTTCGGCATGTCTGACGAAAAGATTGAGATTGGCACCGGTCGGCGAGGCAACCACGCGCTGCTGGCTGAATGACATGCCGCTTGGTCTCCAGGCTCCGGCACCATCGCGGCGCCGGCTTTGTTTGCGCCGGTGCCGGTTTTGCGTCAATCCGCTGTGCCTGCTTTTCCGCGACGATGTTTCTTGCGTTTGGCCAGCAAAATATCGCAATTCTGACATGGAGACAGCTTCAGTCTGTCGTCCACTTCTTCAGCCGGGGTTTTTTCATGCGCATTGGTGTCGTTTTCGGATTGGCCGTATTGGCGGCGTCGCTGGCTGGTGCGGCGCGTGCCGACGTCAAGTTGAGCGGCAGCTTCGTCGCCGACGCAGCCTGTCCGGCAACGCAAGCGATCAAGAACGGCAAGAACACCGGCAATGTCTCGACCGATGCCGGGCAGAGCTACCAGCTGCTTGCCGGCAACAAGGAGGCGCCGACGCATTACCTTATCCAGGTACCGGGCGCCGATCCGGAGCGACGGTGGGTGAAGGTTAGCTGCGGCCATGTCTCCGGCAGCGTGGCGACCGTGCCGGCAGCACCAGCCGGTAAAGGCAACCTGGCAATGTCCGGAAAACCCGAATACGTCTTCGCACTGAGCTGGCAGCCGGCTTTTTGCGAGACCAAGTCGAACAAGGCCGAATGCAAGGCGCAAAACCCGAACGAATTCGATGCCACCAACTTCACCTTGCACGGATTGTGGCCGCAGCCGAACGGCAATTTCTATTGCCAGGCGGCAGCTGGCGACAAGGCCAACGACATTCCGGCCCACTGGAAGGATCTGCCGCCCGTCAATCTGGACGCGGTCACACGCGCGGAACTCGACAGGGTGATGCCGGGCACGGCTTCGCAGCTCGATCGGCATGAGTGGATCAAGCACGGCACCTGCTACGGCAAGAGCCAGCAGGAATACTTCTCCGACGCGCTCAAGCTGATGCGTGAGGTGAACAACTCGCCGGTGCGCGGTCTCTTTGCCAAGAACATCGGCGGCAAGCTGACGGCGGACCAGATTCGCGGCGCCTTCGACGCCGCCTTCGGTGCCGGGGCCGGGGACCGTGTACGCGTGTCCTGCGTCATCGATCCGTCGAGCGGCCGGCGGCTGATCGGGGAGTTGACACTCGGCCTCGCTGGCCCGATCGGCCCCGACAGCTCGCTCAAGGGTCTGCTGCTGGCGTCGGTACCGACCAACAAGGCCGGCTGCCCGACCGGCACCGTCGACGCGATCGGGTTCCAGTAAGTGCGGGGTGCGGCTCCGGGCGGGTCCCGGCAGCGCGCGCTTCTCCACGTGACCGGCCAGACATGGCAAAAGCGATTGCCGTTCGCCGCCGCATCGCCTACATAGCGGCCAACCTCCACTCAATTCGACAAATCCAGTCGGTTTTCTGGATCAGTCAGTTTATCAGGGAAAGCGCGCGTGGCACGCCAGTTCATCTATCACATGGCCGGGCTCAACAAGGCCTACGGCACCAAGAAGGTGCTCGAGAACATCCATCTGTCCTTCTATCCCGACGCCAAGATCGGCATTCTCGGCCCCAACGGGTCGGGCAAGTCGACGATCCTCAAGATCATGGCCGGGCTCGACAAGGAGTGGAACGGCGAAGCCTGGCTGGCTGAAGGCGCCACTGTCGGCTATCTGGCACAGGAGCCGGCCCTCGATCCGAACAAGACCGTGTTCGAAAACATCATGGAAGGCGTCGCCGCCAAGACCGCCATCATCGAGCGCTACAACGAATTGATGATGAACTATTCCGACGAGACAGCCGACGAGTCGGCCAAGCTCCAGGACGAGATGGACCGGCTCAACCTGTGGGACCTCGAACAGCAGGTCGAAATGGCGATGGAAGCGCTGGGCTGCCCGCCCAAGGATTCAGAAGTCACCAAGCTTTCGGGCGGCGAACGCCGCCGCGTAGCGCTTTGCCAGCTCTTGCTGCGCCAGCCCGACCTTCTGCTGCTCGACGAACCGACCAACCATCTCGACGCCGAAACCACGGCGTGGCTGGAAAAGCATCTGCGTGCCTATCCGGGCGCCGTGATGATCATCACCCACGATCGCTACTTCCTCGACAATGTCACCGGCTGGATCCTCGAACTCGATCGCGGCCGCGGCATTCCCTATGAGGGCAACTACACCAAGTACCTCGAAGCCAAGGCCAAGCGGCTCAAGCAGGAAGGCCGCGAGGACGACGCCCGCCAGCGCGCCATCGGCCGCGAGCGCGAATGGATTCAGTCGAGCCCGAAGGCGCGCCAGACCAAATCCAAGGCGCGTATCCAGGCTTTCCAGGATCTTTTGGATGCAGCCGACAAGCGGCGTCCGAGCGATACGCAGATCGTCATTCCGCATGGCGAGCGGCTCGGCAATGTGGTGATCGAGGCGGAAGGCCTGTCGAAGGGCTTTGGCGACACGCTTTTGATCGACGGGCTGGAATTCAAGCTGCCGCCCGGCGGCATCGTCGGCGTCATCGGACCCAACGGCGCCGGCAAGACGACGCTGTTTCGCATGATCACTGGACAGGAAAAGCCGGATGCCGGCACGATCCGCGTTGGCGAAACGGTGAAGCTCGGCTATGTCGACCAGAGCCGCGATGCGCTCGATCCGTCGAAGACGGTGTGGGAAGAGATTTCCGGCGGCGCCGAAGTGGTCAAACTGGGCAAGTTCGAGGCCAACACGCGTGCTTATTGCGCCTCGTTCAACTTTCGTGGCGGCGACCAGCAGCAGAAGGTCGGCAATCTCTCGGGCGGCCAGCGCAACCGCGTGCACTTGGCCAAGATGCTGAAGACCGGCGGCAACGTGCTGCTGCTTGACGAACCGACCAACGATCTCGATACGGAAACGCTGGCCGCGCTGGAAGACGCACTGGAAAACTTCGGCGGCTGCGCGGTCATCATCTCGCACGATCGCATGTTCCTCGACCGCCTGGCGACGCACATCCTCGCCTTCGAAGGCGACAGCCACGTCGAATGGTTCGAGGGCAATTTCGAAGATTACGAGCAGGACAAGATCCGCCGCCTCGGGCCGGATGCCGTCAACCCGCACCGCATGACGTACAAGAGGCTGACGCGGTAAGGGGCAGAGCCGTTGCGGGTGATCGGCGTTTGACCTAAATTGACCTGACGGAGCTGGACATGATCACAGTCAAACTGCCGCAAAAAACCGAGAAGCTCCTAGCCGACATGGCCAAGGCCAGTGGTCGCACGGCCGATCAGGTCGCAGTTGATGCGATCCTCGAGGCTATCGAGGATTGGCAGGACGCCAGGATTGCCGAGGAGCGCATCAGGAATGATGACGGCGTTCGTGTCCCGCTGGAGGAGATGATCCGCAAGCTTGAACTTCGTGAAGTCGAGGAGCGCGGCAAGAAGCCCGCCGCTGGATGAGTTGGCGTGTCGAGTTCACGCTGCGAGCCAAAAAAGATATTGAGCGGCTTTCGACAAAAGACCAGCGCCGAATCCTGGAATTCCTCTCTGGAAGAGTTTCGGCGCATCCCGATCCGAAAGTTCTGGCCAAGCGTCTGACCGCGACCAAAGAAGAAGCTTGGCGATTTCGCGTCGGCGACTATCGCATCATCGTCCAGTTCTGGGATAGCCGTCTTGTCGTCCTGGTCGTGGAAATAGGCAACCGTCGCGAGGTCTATCGATGAATAACGGCGGCGTTTTACAAAAGCCCGATTGGTCAGCCGCTCAGTACCTGAAATTCGAGGATGAGCGCACGCGGCCCGCGCGGGACTTGGTGGCGCAGGTGCCGGTGGATTTTCCGCGCCGGGTCGTCGACGTCGGCTGCGGGCCGGGCAATTCGACCGAGCTGCTTGTCGCGCGCTGGCCGAATGCGCAGGTAAGCGGTTTCGACACTTCGCCCGACATGATCGAGAAGGCGAAGGCGCGTCTCCCCGAGGTCACTTTTGATCTCGCCGATGCCTCAAAATGGCAGCCGGCGGAGCCGGTCGACGTGATCTTCGCCAATGCGGTGTTCCAATGGCTGCCCGAGCATCCCGCGGTCTTCCAGCGGCTGATGGGCTTCCTGGCGCCGGGTGGCGCCTTGACCGTCCAGATGCCCGACAATATGGGCGAGGACTCGCACCGCCTGATGCGAGAAACCGCCGCCGAAATGCCGTTTGCCGCCAAGATGAAGGGCGCGGCGCGCGCCCCCCTGCCGCCGGTGTCGTTCTACTATGACCTTCTTTCGCCGCTCAGCGATCGGCTGGACATCTGGCACACGATCTACAACCACCCGCTTGCCGACGCCGAGGCGATCGTCGAATGGGTGAAGTCGACGGGTTTGAAGCCCTTTGTCGACCCGCTCGATGCGAATGAGAGGGCGCTGTTCCTAGACAGCTACACGGCCAAGATCGCCAAGGCCTATCCGAAGACGGCGAGCGGCAAGGTGCTTTTGCGCTTTCCGCGCATCTTCATCGTCGCCAAACGGGCCTGATTATCCATCTTGCACGACGCCTGTTGTCGCCGCTTGACCCCGTTTCGCCGCCATGCGCAATTCATTCCGATGGGATGACAATGCCCGCGTGGCAGGGGTGGATAATGACACTGAAAAAGATGCTTTTCGGCGGTGGCGTGTGCGCGGCGGCACTTCTGGCGTTCTCGATCTCGGCGGAGGCCAAGCGGGCGCGCTGCTTCACCAGCGATGACGGTTATTTCGCCTGCAGCTATCGCTCGATTGACGGCGCCGGCAGTTTCCGCATCTCGGCGCCGGGCTATCCGACCTATGTCCTGGAGATCGACGAGCCGGGCTTTGCCTATGGTTATGTCAATCTCGGCCACCGCAATGTGCCGCTGCCGGGGCAGTTCGTGCGCAGCCGCGACGATGGTGCCTGCTGGAACAACCCGCAGACCAACACCAAGATGTGCGCTTGGTGAGGATTGGCTTAAGTCGGCCTAAACCTTTGGTTTAAGTCGGTGTAAACCGCCGCGGTGAGAAAACTGTTGCGCCGGCGCATTCCGGCGTCCACATGAAGCCTGGAACGCCGGACGGACTGGATATATGCATCGCGTCATCATCAGCGGCATCGGCGTTGAAATCCCTGAAGCCACAATCACCAATGAAGAACTGGTCGCCAGCTTCAATGCCTGGGTCGACATGGAGAATGCGCGCCGCCTGGGCACCGGCGAGCCGCCGCTGCCGAAATCCGACAGTGACTTCATCGTCCACGCTTCGGGCGTGCGCACCCGTCACGTCATCGAGCGCGAGGGCATTCTCGATCCGACCCGCATGGCGCCGCGCATTCCGGCACGGCCCGACGATGCGTTGTCGCTTGAAGCCGAGTTCGGTATCGCCTCGGCCAAGAAGGCTCTCGACCATGCTGGCCTAGACCCGTCCGATATCGACCTTGTGATCTGCTCGGCCTCGCACCACCAGCGGCCCTATCCGGCGATCGCCGTCGAAATGCAGGAGGCGCTGGGCACCAAGGGCGCCGGATTCGACATGGGGCTTGGCTGTTCGTCCGCCGCGGCGGCCCTTCACATGGCAGTGAATTTGGTGCGCTCGGGCGCGCACAAGCGCATTCTGGTGACGACGCCGGAAATCATCACCGGCCATCTCAATTTCCGCGACCGGCAGACGCATTTCATCTTCGGCGATGCCTCGGTGTCGATGGTGGTGGAGGGACTTGCTCAGGGCGACAAACGGCCTGGGCGTTTCGAGGTGCTGGACACACGCATCTGGACGCAGATGTCGAACAACATCCGCACCAATCTCGGCTACCACACCCGAACCGCCCAGGACGACCCCTACATGATCAACCTGGAAGGCAATCTGATCAAGCAGGTCGGTAACAGGGTGTTCAAGGAAGTCACCGTTGCCGGGCAGAAGTTCATCGTGGAATTCCTCGCCGAGCACGGCCTGACGCCACAGGCGGTGAGGCGCTTCTGGCTGCATCAGGCCAATGCGCGGATGAATGCCATGATCCTGAAACTGTCATTCGGCCACGAGGTCGATCACGATCGCGCGCCGATGGTGCTTGAACGGCTTGGCAACACGGCGGGCGCCGGCGCCATCGTTGCACTTTCGGAGAACCACGCCGACATGAAACCCGGCGATTTCGGCCTGATCTGTGCCTTTGGCGCGGGCTATTCGATAGGCGGCGCGCTTCTCAGGATGCTGTAGAGAGCTATTCGTGCCAGACCGGTGCGAACGGCACCAGCATCGGTACCCGCCTGATGTAGTCGTCATAGGCGCTGCCCAGCTCGCTGCGCAGGAAGCGTTCCTCGAGCTTTGCCTTCATGACGATGCCGATGGTCAGCAGGAGGGCGCCGGCAACACCCCAGACAGTGCCTTTCGCCGCCATGGTGGCAAGGATTGCCAAAAGCAGTCCTGTGTAGATCGGATGGCGGACGAGGCCGTACGGGCCAGTGTCGACGACACGGTGCCCGGCCTTGGCGGTGACGGTGCCCGACCACAAGCGACCGAGATGCAGGCGCGCCCACCAGCAGAGGGCGAAGCCTACGGCAATCAGTGCGACGCAAATCCAGGCTTCGGCAAGGTTGGGAGACCACAGGCGAAGCCGGCCGACATAGTTATGCGCCGGAATGAAGAGCAGGATGGTGCCGGTCATCAGAGCCGCGCGGTAAGGCGCCTCGGCCCGGAAGCCGGCACGCTTCGAGGCTTTGTCGGCCCAGAAGGCGGCAGCGGCCCACGACACCACCCAGATCAGCCAAAGAAGCGTGATTGCCGTCCCGGGACGCATGAGACCCTCCGCGATGGTTCGGAGGCATCATGTAGCCGGCACAGCGCGGCGGCAATGCGGCGCTGTGTGAGAGTGGTTCGATTCAGGTAAGAAGATCGTGACCCGCAGCGGACCTCATTCATTGGGACAGTTAAACATCCACTGCACGCCGAAGGCGTCGACCAGCATGCCGAACCTGGTTCCCCAAACTTGCCTCGCCAGAGGGACGGTGATCCGGCCAGCCTCACCCATGCGGTTGAAAAGCCCGCGCATCGCGGTCAGGTCGTCGAATTCCAGCATCAAGGCGGAGCCTTTCATTGGCTCCGCATCGTCATTGTCCGAAGCGTGGAACAGGACGCCTGGGCCTTCGAACCGCGCGTGCAGCACCTTTCCACGCATGGCTTCGGTTCGCAGCGGCATATCGTTGTCGCCCCAGCGCAGCAGGATCGTCCCCCGGCCAAGGCCGCACTGCTCGTAGAAGGTCAGTGCCGGTTCGCAATTGGTGGTGAAGAACAGGGAAGGGGAGAGCCGCATGGGTTTGCTTTTTGCCGGATCAGTGCGCGGCGGCGGTGGCGGCAGTGATAAGCGCCTCGCCCGTATATTGCCTGTCACCGATCCCCCAGCCGCCGTCGGGTGCGTTGACGATGTTGATCCAGGTGTCTTCGGGCCGGTGGTTTGGCTCGCAAAGCTCGGCGACGATCCCGGCGGCTGCGGTGATGAAGCTATTTCGAGCTTCGATCGAACCGAGGCCGATGTTGGGCAGCTTCAGCTCGACCATCACGACCGGCCGATTGACGCCGCCGGCGTAGATGCGATGAAGCGGCAGGACATGGACCGTGCCGCCGACGATCGCGGTGAAGAACGGATTGCCGGTGGCGCCCGAGGCTTCGATGAGGGCGGTGCTGAGACGCGGCAGGATCTCGCGTTCTCCCGCAGGGGTCAGTACGCCTTCCGGCGCGGTCACGGTGATTGGCATTTGGCTCTCTCCTGTTCGCTGGTTTGCATAGCTTCCGGCGGATATTCGTCCGGCTTGCGATGTTTCGTATCAATTGTTACGTTACAAGAAGAAGGTGAGTCAACAGGTTTCGTATCGATCGATATGGAAGATTTGGAAAAGCCCCGTGGCGGACGGCCGCGCGCATTCGACCCCGACCGGGCGCTGGATGCCGCGATGCATCTGTTCTGGGAGCATGGCTATGAGGCGACGTCGCTGGCCATGCTACGCGAGGCGATGGGGCTGACGCCGCCGCAGATCTACAACGCCTTCACCGACAAGGAGACCTTGTTCCGCAAGGCACTGACGCGCTACCACGAAACCGAGATTGGGTTTGCGCTGGAAGCGCTGAGCGCGCCGGTATCGACGCGGGAAGCGATCCGGCGGTTGCTGCTCGGCGCGGCGGAGGCGTATTCCAGGCCCGGCAAGCCTGCTGGCTGTCTGTTCGTCAGCGGCGCGTTGGCAGCCTCGCCGCAGGCGCAAGTCATCGCCGATGAACTCAAGATCTATCGCAAGGCAAGTGAAGCGGCGATTGCAGCCCGGCTGGCCAAGGGCTGGGCAGTGGGCGACCTCCCGGAAAACCTCTCGGTCGAGGGCTTCGCCAAATACCTTGCCGGCGTGATGAACGGCATGTCGATCCAGGCTCGGGACGGCGCTTCGGTCGAAGAGTTGCGCGGTTTGGCCCAAACCGCTCTTGCGGCCTTGCCAGCCGAAGGGCAAAAGCAAGCGGCATCATCCAAGGAATGAATGAAGCCATGCTAGATCTCTTCCCCGAAGCCGAAAAGCCGGTTGAAATCGTCCCCGCGCGAAAGCTTGTCGCCAAGGCGGCAGCACTTTACGTTGCGCCATCGGATCGTTTCCAGACGCGCCCGGCGGACGAATTGCGGCTGGGTTTCGACGGTATAGCGGGCGATTTCCATGCCGGGTCGACGCGGCGTTCGGGCGGGCGCGAGCCTTGGTATTCGCGCGGCACCGAAATGCGCAACGAACGGCAGATATCGATCGTGGCATTGGATGAACTCGCCATCGTCGCGGAACGGATGAGCCTGGCCGAGATCAAGCCGGAGTGGATCGGCGCCAACCTGGTGATCGAAGGGGTGGCGAACCTCTCAATGCTGCCGGCCGGCACGCTGCTGTTCTTCAAGGGCGGCGTGACCATCAAAGTCGACGCGCAGAACGGCCCTTGCCGAATCGCCGGCCGTTCGATCGCCGAACATGCAGGGATGGCCGATATCGAGGCTGGTGCGCTGTTGTTCCCGAAGGCGGCAAAGCGGCTGCGTGGCGTCGTCGCCTGGGTCGAGAAGCCGGGAACGGTCCGGGCCGGCGAAGAAATCTCGGTGCGTGTGCCGGAACAGTGGATCTATCAAGGCTGAGAGCAGGCTACGCCGCCCATGGAGCGGCGCAGCAAAAGCGCTGGGCTTCAGCCCTTGCGGTTCTTCTTCTCGCCTTGCGCCATGATGGAAACGTGGTCCCACTTTTCCCAGGTGGCGATGCGGTTAGCGTATTCCTGTTTGATCATCGGCAGGCCGCCGTCGCCGAAGAATACCCTGAGCGGCGGCTCGGCGGCGTCGACAATGGCCAGCATGGCCGGTCCGGTGGCCTCGGGATCGCCGGCGACCGAATTGGCGCGGCGCTCTGCCATCTTGGCGCGGGCGGGCGCATAGGCCTCGATCGGTTGGGAGACCTTTGCCGACGGGCCGGCCCAATCGGTGGAGAAACCGCCGGGTTCGACCAGCGTGACATGGATACCGAATTCCGCGACCTCGATGCTCAGCGACTGGCTGAGCGCCTCCAGCGCCCATTTCGAGGCGTGGTAGAGGCCGAGCGAGGCAAAGGCGTTGACGCCGCCGATCGACGAGATCTGGATGATGTGGCCGGACCGCTGCGCCCGCATGATCGGCAGCGCTGCCTGCGTGACCCAGAGCGCGCCGAAGACATTGGTTTCGATCTGGTCTCGGGCTTCCTGCTCGCTGACTTCTTCGATGGCGCCGAAATGGCCATAGCCTGCATTGTTAATGACGACGTCGAGCCGGCCAAAGCGCCTGTGCGCCTCGGCGACAGCGGCATCGACGGCTTTCTTGTCGGTGACGTCGAGTTTTATCGCGGCAATGTTGTCGCCGTACTTCTCGACGAGATCGGCGAGCGTGCCGGCATCGCGGGCGGTCGCGGCAACGCGGTCGCCACGCGCTAGCGCTGCCTCGGCCCAAACGCGGCCAAAGCCCTTCGACGATCCGGTGATGAACCAAACCTTGTTTGTCATAGTGTGGAGTCCTTGCCCCTGCGGGCGTGATTTCGGTGGAAACGGAGGCTACTCCGCTTTGAGGCATATACGGTCTATCGCCTGATTTTCCAGAGGCCGAGGCGAATCTTTTTACAGGACGCCGGTCGATCAGGGATAGTTCACAGGGCTCGACCATGCCGGGTCGTCGTGCTTCTCCCAGTAAAGTCCCATCAGCCGGCTGGTGATCGCGCCGACCTTGCCGTCAGCGATCCGGACGCCGTCGATCTCCGTCACCGGCATGATGCCGCCGGCGGTGGAGGTGATGAAAACCTCGTCGGCGTCACGTAATGCGGCGACGCTGACATCGGTGGCGGCGGCCGCAAGACCTTGTTCGATGCAGAGATCGAAGACGGTGCGTCTTGTGATGCCGGGCAGTACGCCAATGGAAGGCGTCGACAGTTTGCCATCCTTGACGCAGAAGACGTTGAAGCCCGGGCCTTCGGCGACATTGCCGTCGAAGTCGAGAATCAGCGCCGTCTCGGCGCCGCGGTCATAGGCATCGTAGAGGCCGCGCACCAGATCGAGCCAATGGTAGTTCTTGATCGTCGGGTCGAGCGAAGCCGGCGGAATGCGCACCTTGTCGCTGATGGCGACGCGCAGGCCGCGCTGCAACTGCTCGGCATTGGCAACCGAACCGAATGGCACGGCGAACGCCATGAACCGATTGATCGCCTGGCGCGGGTCGCGGCTGAAGGTCGGCGAGGCGCCGCGCGTGCACAGCATTTCGACATAGGCGGCGCGATGGCCGGACAGCGCCACGCAATTGTGCAGGATCTCTATAACGCCTTCGCGGTCGAAGGGGATCGTCATGCGCAGCTTGTCCAGCCCGCCGAAGAAGCGGTCCAGATGCAGGTCGATCCGGAAGAAGCGACCGCTCCAGACATGCACGGTGTCGTAGGTGGCATCGGAATGCAGAAAGCCCCAGTCCAGCACCGAGATCTTGGCTTGCGACATCGGCAGGTATTGGCCGTCAAGGAAAGCGACGCCCTCGGGGTAGGAATGTGGGTCGAGATGGCGGTCGCCAACTACGGGCAGTTGTTTCTTGTCCATCGTCTGCCTCATCGGGACCTCCTGTCGCGCAAGTCGAGGCAGGCTAGCGGTGCTGGGCAGAAGGCATAGAGCCACCCGCTCGGCGCTGTTCGGCCTCCATGATGGTCTGAACGATACATTGGATTGGAATTGCACTACCATTCCGGTTCTGAACGGAGGGGAAGATGGGCAAGCTTGAGGCCGGCGTAGCCGCCATGATGATGTTCGCCGCCGCGGGCGAAGCCAGCGCCCAGTGCGCGCGCGAAGGCGAGGAATTGTGCCAGGGCGGCCAGACCTATCGCTGCGAGAAAACCGGCAGCGAATTGACGCCGATCTTCCAGAACCTGCCTTGCGCGGTGAATGTGCCGTCGCTGAGCGGCACCTGGGTCGGCAACGGCCACCAGAGCCCGGCCGGCGATGCCGGGGCCGACTGGTCGATCTCCATGACGATCGAGGATGGCGGCGCGTCGATCGACTACCCGTCGCTCGGCTGCGGCGGATCCTTGTCCCAGACGTCGAGGGACGATACGTCGGCGGAATATCACGAGAGCATCACCTACGGTCAGGACAAGTGCATCGACGGCGGCGACGTCACCGTCAGGTTTTTCAAGGGAAACCTATCCTGGACCTGGGTCGGCCAAGCCGACGGTCAGCCTTACAATGCGGTAGCCGTGCTCGCGCGGAAATGATTGCGTTCAATCCTCCTCGTCATCGGCATCGAGCAGACGTGTCGCGCGCCAGCGGGTGAGCACGTTGTTGATCTGCTCGATGACGAAGAAACGCGCCGAGTCGCGATCGTAACCTTCGGCCAGCAGTTTCTCATAGTCGGTGTGTATGTGGCGGATATGGGCAATCGTCGCCAGCCATACGGCGATGCCCGGCGGCAAGGTTTTCATGTGGACCGCACCGGCGTCGGTGCGGATCTTCTCCATATCGGCATAGGGCGCCAGCGGCAGCAGCGCCGTCAGCGCCTTGGCGATGGCGCGGCGACGGCCGGTCGGCGCCGTCATCGCGGGATCCGATCGGGCTCGTCGCGCCCTTCGATGGTCGCCTCTGATATGGCGTCGGTCGAGGCGAAATAAGGTTTCAGGTCGATGACCGGCGTACCGTCGAGCACGTCGATGGCGTCGAGATCGATACGGCCGGTGTCTTGGTCGAGCCCCACCAGCCTGGCCACATGCAGCCCGATGGGGTTTGGGCGGGCCGGGGAGCGCAGCGAAAATACGCCTTTCGCTTCAGCTGCATGGCGCGGTTTCTGCACGATCAGGTCTCTTGGCGCGTGATGCAGCCAGGACAGGATGATGACGTGGCTGGCCCGTTCCAGCCCTTGCAGGCCCTCGCGATAGGGCGCGTCGATGGTCAGCACCGCAGGCTGTCCGGTTTCGCGCGCGGCACGCATGTTCTTCGGGCAGGTTTTCCTCGTCGCCCATGGCGAAGCGATGCGGCCGATGAACACGATACCGCCATCCGGCGGCATCGATGCCGGATCGCTTTCCAGCCTACGCTCGCCTTCGCGTTCCTCGAACATCTCACGCGATCCGGTCATTCTGCTCATCTTTTTGTTGGTGCATGTCGTTATCTCAAAACGGCGACATACTTTTAGGCGACATGCATCGAGAATCACGCATGCGGCATTTTCTTGTCCGGCAGCGACATAGCGCTTGCAAGGTTTTGAAAATCGACATAAACATATGTTTATATCTTTTCAAAGAGAATACGCTGATGCATGTCTCGCTCGACACCATGGTGGATACGTTGAAAGCGGCGGCCGAATCCAGCCGCTTGCGCATACTGGCACTGTTGTCGCGCGGCGACCTCACCGTTTCCGATCTTACCGAAATTCTCGGCCAGTCGCAGCCGCGCGTTTCGCGGCACCTGAAGCTCTTGCTGGAGGCCGGGCTGATCGGCCGCTATCAGGAAGGGTCATGGGCCTTCTTCCGCCTGTCGGACACGGATTCCGCACGTGACTTCGTCATGGGGCTGGTTTCGGGCATTCGGGGTGCCGATCCGCAGGTTGAACGCGACCTCGAACGGCTGGCCTCGGTCAAGCGCAAGCGGCAGGACCGGGCGGTCCAGTATTTTTCCATGAACGCGGCGAGTTGGGACCATATCCGTTCGCTGCACGTGCCGGATCGCGCCGTCGAAGCCGCCATGCTGAAGCTGGTCGGCAAGCGGCCGTTCCAGTCCATGCTCGATCTCGGCACCGGCACCGGGCGGCTGCTCGAAATCTTCTCGCCACTCTACCGGCGCGGCGTCGGCATCGACATGTCGCGCGAAATGCTGACCGTGGCACGGGCCAATCTCGACAAGGCCGGCGTTTCAAACGCGCAGGTGCGGCAGGGTGATATCTTCGCGCCGCCGGTCGAGCGCGATGCGTTCGATCTCGTCACCATTCACCAGGTGCTGCATTATCTCGACGATCCGGCCCGCGCCATCCATGAGGCGGCGCGGCTTTTGCGCCCGGCCGGGCGCCTGGTCATCGTCGATTTCGCGCCGCATACGCTGGAATTCCTGCGCGACGAGCATGCGCATGTGCGGCTCGGCTTTTCCGACCGGCAGATCATCGATTGGTTTGCGGAAGCCGGGCTCGATCTCGAAGATGCCCAGGAATTCGAGCCGCGCGGCGGTAACGAGGCCAGGCTCACCGTGAAGCTCTGGCTTGGCCGCGACCGGCGGCTGCTGATCGCCGATCCTTCCAACGACAGCAAGCAGATAAGGGAAACCGCCTGATGAACCAGTTCCGCTTTTCCCGCCGCCCCGACATCGGCGACAAGGTCAGGGTTTCCTTCGAATTCTTTCCGCCGAAGACCGACGACATGGAGGCCAGGCTTTGGGACACAGTCACAAGGCTGGAGCCGCTGAAGCCGAAATTCGTCTCGGTGACCTACGGCGCCGGCGGCTCGACACGTGAGCGCACCGCCCGCACCGTAAAGCGCATCCTGACGGAAACCGATATTCCTGCCGCGGCGCATCTGACCTGCGTCGGTGCAACGCGCGACGAGGTCGACGCGGTCATCCAGGACTACAAGTCGATCGGCATCAACCGGTTCGTGGCGCTGCGCGGTGACCCGGCCTCCGGCGTCGGCGAACCCTATCGCCCGCATCCCGGTGGCTACGAGAATGGCGCGGAGCTGGTCGCCGGGCTGAAGTCGATCGCGGATTTCGACATCTCCGTCGCGGCTTACCCGGAGAAGCATCCGCAAAGCCCCGATTTCGCCACCGACATCGAGATGCTGAAACGCAAGGTCGACAATGGCGCGACGCGGGCGATCACCCAGTTCTTCTTCGACAATGATCTCTACGAGCGCTATGTCGAGCGCGTCCGCCGCGCCGGCATCTACATCCCCATTGTGCCGGGCATCCAGCCGGTTCACAGTTTCAAGCAGGTCGCGAACTTTTCCGCGAGGGCGGGCGCGCATGTGCCCGGCTGGCTGGCGGAACGGTTCGAGGGCCTCGACCGGGACCCGCAGACGCATGCGCTGGTGGCATCGGCGGTGGCGGCCGAACAGGTCATGGATCTGGTCGAGCGCGGCGTCGGCGATTTCCACTTCTATACGATGAACCGGGCCGATCTGGTCTTTGCCATCTGCCATATGATCGGCATCCGCTCGCATGAGGCGGCGGCCGCCGGATCAGCCGCTGCATGAGCCAGGCTCAACAACAAAAGGCCGGGAAAAACCCGGCCTTTTGAATTGGTTGGACTATTTGGGTGCTGGTCTTCCCCGCTTTGGCGGTCAGGGAAGGAAACCCATAATGAGGGCTCCGATAAAGGCGAACGCAGCACAGATCATCAATGCGTTGATAGGCCTCGTAAGTCCCATGACATAGCCTCCTCTTAAAGAGCTATGTCCAGGAGTCTAGTTTCATTTGTGCCACAGGCAAGCGGAAAATATGCTGCATTGCGACGTGATTGTGAAATTCGCGACCCGTCTTTTGCCGTTAGGCGTTGAAACTCCTAGGCAAAAACCGGCCTCAGACCTGTGAATAAATTATGGCGGTGATGTGTCTCTGTCGTGTCATGGCAGCGCTACCCCCGCGAAAGTCGAATCGGCTTTCACGCTACGGCGCGTCCAGTTGGACGCACGGCTAACGTCTTGCGAACAGTCGTCCGTCGATGGTGACGAGGCCAAGGGCGATCAGCACCACGCCGACGACTTCGAACAATTCGAGCCGCTCGCCGAGGAACAGGAAGCCGAGCAGCATGGCGCTGGCCGGCACGATGAGCGTGACCAGCGACGCGTTGGTGGCGCCGGCGGAGGCAACAAGGTTGAAATAGAGGATGTAGGCGAAGGCGGTGGACAAGAGCGCCAGCGCCAGCACCGCGGCCCAGACCGGCGGTGAGGCCGAGAACAGGCCTGCTGGACCATAGGTGAAGAGAACGATCGGAATCATGATGATGGTCGAGGCGGTCAATTGCCCGGTGGCGATGACCGGCGAGGGCACGCCCTTGAAGCGGCGGGCGACCATCAGGGCAATGCCGTAGGACAGCGAAGCGCCGATCAGCGCGAATTTGGCCCAGACCGGGCCGCCGAGCCCGGCAAGCAGCCCGGGGCCGATCATCACAGCCGTGCCGGCGATGCCGAGCGCAATGCCGGCGAGCTTGTTCCAGGAAAGCTTTTCGTCTGATGTCAGCGCATTGGCGAGGATCAAAGTCCAGAACGGCGTCGTCGCGTTGAGCACCGAGGCAACGCCGGCGCCAAGCTCCGTCTGGCCGGCGAAGATCAGCGAGAAGGGGACGACGTTGTTGGTGAGTGCCAGCAGGAAGAACAGGCCGGCATGCGGAAGCGCGAGTCGGAAGGAGGGGCCACGCAGGCCGAGACAGGTATGCAGCGCGACCGCCGCGATGGCGACACGAAACAGCACCAGCACCAGTGGATGGAGTTCCGCCACCGCGATGCGGGCAAAGAAGAACGAGCCGCCCCAGATTGCACCGAGCAGCAGGAGCTGGCCCCAATCCTTGAGCACCATCGGCCCGCGTGATGCAGTCGCCCCGGCTATCGCCATGTGATCGTTCTCCCCCCAGACGGCCTGAATGCAAGTCGGTCAGGCGAAACGCATATCAGGTCCGGCCACAAGGGCCACCCGAAACCTGATTGATGGCAAGCCTTCACGCGCCAAGACCTAGCGCCGCCGCGTCAGCGCCGCGAGACACAGAATTGTTTTCATTAGCCGCTAGCTTGGATTAATTGTGCGCAGGCTAGGTCAAGGATTCGTCGATGCAGCGATTCGAAAATGCCCGCGAGGCGGCACTGGCGCTTCGTCCGGACGATCCGGTCTATTGCTTCCGCCCGCAGGTGCTCATGGCCGATGCCAAACAGTTCATGGGCATGTTCCCCGGCAAGACCGCTTATGCGGTCAAGACCAATGGCGAGCAGATCGTGCTGAAGACCCTGGTCGAGGCCGGCGTGAAGGCTTTCGATGTGGCTTCGCCGGGCGAGTTCGCCGCCGTGCGCGCGGTCTCTGCCGATGCCGAGATGCTCTACATGCACCCGGTCAAGGCGCAGTCGGACATCAAGCTGGCACTGGAGAAGTACGGCATTCGCGTCATTTCGCTCGACCATGAGGACGAGATCACCAAGCTGACCCGCGTGGTGCGGGCGCTCGACGTCGATCCGAGCTCGATCAGTGTCTTCGTGCGGGTGCAGACCAAGGGGCATGCCGCCTACGAACTATCGAAGAAGTTCGGCGCCGGGCCGGCCTATGCCATCGAACTCGCCGAGCGGCTGAACCGTACCGGCTACAAGGTCGGCCTGTGTTTCCATGTCGGCAGTCAGATCGAGGATCCCGACACCTATGAGCGGGCGCTTGCGTCGGCCGACTGGGTGCGTAACCGGCTGACTTTCGATATTGCCGGGCTCGATGTCGGCGGCGGTTTTCCCGCCGAATACGGCCATGATCCCAACCGCAAGCAGATCGAGATGCCGTCGCTCGGCCAGATCATGTCGCGACTGTCCGGCGACCTTAAGGAATACCAGTTCGACCAGATGCCGCTGGTGGCCGAGCCCGGCCGCGTGATCGTGGCGCGCTGCCTGTCGCTGATCGTACGGGTGCTGCTGCGCAAGGGCAAACGGCTCTACATCAATGACGGCATCTGGGCATCGCTGTCGGATTCATGGACGGGCAAGATCACCCTGCCGGCGCGTTTCATTCCCGATCCGGCGATCCGCTCGCGCAATGGCGAGGAAAAGTGCATCGTGCCTTTCAAGGTCTGCGGCGCAACCTGCGATTCCGTCGACATCCTGTCGCGGCCGTTCTGGCTGCCGGAGACCGTCGACACCGGCGACTGGATCGAGATCGGCCATATCGGCGCCTATTCGCTGTCGCTAAGGACCCGCTTCAACGGCTTTTATCCCGACACCTTCGTCGAGGTCACGACGCCCTTCGACGAGGGCGACGTGCCACAAGGGTTTGCGAGCTTGGAGACGATGGCGGGATAGGGAATAGGGAATAGCCAGTAGCGAATAGGGAAGATTTGCTGAGACAGCAGCAAGGAAGGACTACCTTCTATTCGCTATTCGCTATTCGCTATTCGCTATTAGCTATTCGCTAAAGCTTTGCCAATAGCTCCGGCGTCGGCCAGCCATCCACCGGCAAACCTAGCCGCATCTGCTCCTTGCGGATCGCCTCGCGGGTGTTGGTCCCGAGGATGCCGTCGACTGTGCCGACGTCGTAGCCCCTGGCTTCGAGCTTTGTCTGCAAAGCCTTCATTTGCTCGCTCTCGAGACCGGTCTCGGGATCGCGTGGGTCGAACTGTTTTGCTCCCGCCAACCGGGCGGCGAGATTGGCCGCGGTCAGAGCGTAGGTGAAGGACTGGTTCCACTCGAGATAGACGTCGAAATTGTCATAGGCGAGGAAGGCGGGGCCTTTGCGGCCCATAGGCAGCGCCAAGCCGGCCCTGAGGCCGTTGTCGATCAGCGGCGTGCCGTCGGGGTTGGTGATGCCCCATTGTGCCCATTGCGATAGGGGCAGCTTGTTGGTGCGACCGGTCTGGTCCCACGGCATGTCTTCGGGCACGCGGACTTCCTGGATCCAGGGCTCGTCGCGTTTCCAGCCACGCGACAGTACCTTGTTGGCGGTGGTCATGATCACGTCCGGCACACTGCCGCGCAGGTCGACCTTGCCATCGCCGTCGCCATCGACCCCGCGCGCCAGATAATCGGACGGCAGGATCTGCGTCTGGCCGATCTCGCCGGCCCAGGCACCCTTGACGTCGGCCGGCACCACGCCGCGATCGATCAATTGCAGAAGCGGCATCAGTTGTGGCCGGAACAGTTGCGGTCGGCGGCAATCATGGGAAAGCGTCACCAAGGCGCTCAACGTGTGGAAATCGCCCTGTACGGCGCCGAAATCGGTCTCCAGTGCCCAGAACGCGGCGATGATCGGCGCCTGGACGCCGAACTGCCGATCGGCGCGGGCGAAGACATCGGCGTATTTCGTCAGATTCGCCGCACCTTGCTTCAGCCGGTAGGCCGAGATCATGCGGTCGGAGAATTCGATGAAGGTCTGGGTGAAGACGCCCTGGGCGCGGTCACGTGCGAGGACCTTCTCATCGATGGCTGCGGCCTCCAGCGCGTCGAGACCGACTGGGCCAACGCCAGCCGCCTTGGCTTCCGCTGCCACGCCCTGCTTCCAGGCTTCGAAGTCGCCGCCGCATTCCTGCGCCATCGCCGGCAAGGCCGAGGCGCACAGGAACAGCGCCGCGAGGGCTTGAGAACGCAGTCGCATCAGTTTCCTCTCGAAACGAACGGGGGCATTTGTCGCGCTTCGCCGGGAAGCCCAACGCCCTGAATTGCCTGCGGTTGCACTCTTTACCGCTGCCTGTGTCGAAAAGCAGGCGGCAGCCCCGGTGTCAACGGTTCTTCTGCCGCAGCCCTTATTCCCGAGGCTTCGCCGCCATTGTGACGATGTCAGCGGGTGTTCTGCCGCAGCCACTTGTTCCAGGCGGCTTCGCTGCCGTTGAAGACGTTGATGTCGGACTTGCCGGTCATGCCCGGAACGATGCCGGTTCCAGTGTACTGCCAGAAGGTGAAAGGGTGGCTGCCATACTTTTCGCGCGGATGGCCGGCGACGGAGCGCAGCCAGTAGGGATACCCGCCGAAGCTCGCCAGTTCGTTATCGTCGAAGAAGTCGACCGAGGTGTAGATGATCGGCTTCTTGCCGTAGTGCCGTTCGACGATTTCGAGGAAGGTGGTCATCTCCGCGCGCACCGTGGCCGCGTCGGGACGCAGCTTGCAGGTCGGCGATTGCGGGTTCCATTCCATGTCGAGGACAGGTGGCATTGCCGAGCGATCGACAGGGACGTTGCGGATGAACCAGCGCGCCTGCACGGCAGCCGGGGTGCAGAAATAGTAAAAATGATACGCCGCGCGCGGAATCCCGTTGGCCTTCGTGCGCGCCCAATGCTCGTTGAAATAGTCGTCGAAACGGTCGCCGCCCTCGGTCGCCTTGATGAAGGCGAAGGAGATGCCGCTGGCCCTGGCCGCTGGCCAGTCGACCGAGGTCTGGTATTTGGAGACATCGGTGCCGTGGACAGCGTAGCTCCACGGCGCGCCGCTTTCCCATTCATGCGGCTTGGAATCGGCAAAGCGCGGCGCGCGCACGGCGACCGCCTGACTGTTCGACGCGGACGGCGACAGCGGCGAGAGGTCGTCAACGGTCGAACAGGCGCCAAGCAGTGTCAGCACGAAAAGGACCGCAAGACGGCGCATCGCAACTCCCGAGCCGGATTCAGCCGGTCGCTGATGGGTTTTGTTGCGGGTGGCCCCCTCGACTGGCCTCTCCGAGCGATCGCCCCACAGCATCGCCCCCAACCTATCCTTTGATCGCCGATCATGGTTGATAATCCGTTGACGGCGCTCGACAAGCCCCATGATTTGCGAAAGCAATGGCGGCAAATCGATGACGGAAGGGTCCGGCGAGGCCTGGGAGGAAAGAAAAGAAATGCGGATCGTCGTCAAGATCGTCAAATGGCTGCTTGGCCTGATCGTGCTGGCGATCGCCGCGCTTTTTGCCTGGCTTTATATCGCGCCGCCGGAATTGATCCGCGTCGGCTCGGGCTACTCGGCCAAGATCGTCTGTTCGAACGTCTTTATCGCCGGACGCAACGCGAATGAGGTGCTTGCCGTCGACGTGCAGGCGCCGGGGCACCCGCTGCTGCGGTTGATGCGGGTCTCGGTGGATAAGAACAGGGGGACGGTCTCCGCGGGCTTGCTTGGCTTCCTCGGCAAGAGCGTCGCCGTCGCCCGTGACGGGCTGGGCTGCGCTTCGGTCCCCGACGGCGATGTCGGCAAGGTGCGGCGGACGGCAATCCATGCGGGCCCCTCGGAGATCGGCCAAGATGCGCTGTGGCCGGAAGGTGAGCGGATCGAGGCATCACAGGACCCGCTGATTGCCAAGTTGCTGGACGATGCGGCACTGACCGGTCCTGGATTGCGCGCGGTGGTAGTGGTCAAGAACGGTCGTGTCGTCGCCGAGCGCTATGGTGCCGGTTTTTCGGCAAAGACGCCGTTGCTCGGCTGGTCGATGACCAAGACGGTGAACGCCGCCATCGTCGGCACGCTGGTCAAGGACGGCAAGATGACCTTTGCCGACAAGGGACTGTTCGGGCCGTGGAAGGCGGACGGCCGCAGTGCCATCAGCCTTGCCGACATGATGGCGATGTCGAGCGGGCTGGAGTTCAACGAGGATTATGGCGACGTCGCCGACGTCACACGCATGCTTTATCTGGAGCCTGACATGGCAGGCTTTGCCGAATCAAAGCCGCTGGCGGCCGAGGTCGGCAAGATGTTTTCCTATTCGAGCGGCACTGCGGTGATGCTGTCGCGCCTCTGGCAGGACGCGATCGGCGACAAGGCCAAGGCGCTGACGTGGCCGCGCACGGCGCTGTTCGAGCCGCTCGGCATGCACAGCGCGGTGCTGGAGACGGACGAGCAGGGCACCTTCGTCGGCTCGTCCTATCTCTACGCAACCGCGCATGACTGGGCGCGCTTCGGTCAGTTCCTGCTGCAAAGCGGGGTGTGGAACGGCAACCAAATCCTGCCGGCCGGCTTCGTCGACTGGATGCGGGAGCCGGCAGCCGCATCGAAAGTCTACGGCAAGGGCCAACTGTGGATAGAGGCTCCGGGCGATGAGGAAAACTCGGGCGCGGGCGTCGCCGCAGGCCTGCCAAAGGACACCTACTGGATGGAAGGCCATGACGGGCAGACGGTCGCCATCATCCCCTCTGAGCAGTTGGTGGTGGTGCGGCTGGGCCTGACTCCGGCCAAACTCGGCTACCGGCCGCAGACGATGGTGGGCGCGCTGGTGAAGGCGTTGCATTAGACTAGCGCGCCCGCAATTCTTGCTATGCAGCAGTCGCCAAAGGCTTGGCACGATCAACCCGCGCTCGCTCGTCGGGCGAGTTCATGACCTGCCAAAGGTCACTGCGGCGCTGGACGTTTAGCCAGAAATCCGGGCTGTTGCCGAACACCCGAGCCAGAATAAGCGCGGTCGCCGCCGTCACGTTGCGGCGGTCGTTGCACAATTCGTTCACATGCTTGCGCTGGACCCCCATCGCCTCGGCCAAAGCTGCCTGCGTAAGGCCGAGCGGTTGCATGAATTCTTCCGTGAGAATTTCGCCAACCGTTGCTGGCTTGCGTGCGGTCATCAACATGTTCTCACCTCACAACTGCCCCGCCTAACAGGGGAATTGGAGCACCATGCCTGCCCAATGGCAACATTCAGATGGCGCTCTTGATGACCGCCAGCCAGGTATAACCGCGATAAAGCGTGCGGAAACGGAAGCTTGCGCCGGTTCGCCGAGATTCCGATTCCAGAACCTCGCGCAGCGATTCACGCGGCGCGACATGGAATTTTTTGAGCCAGCCGCGCAGCAACGTGCGGAACCAGCGCGGCAGGCCTTCCTGCTGGCCGAAATCGACGACGTGCAGCGAACCGTTCGGTGACAGCGCGGCAAGCGCTGCCGATACCGTTTTTTCCCAGCCAGGGATCATCGACAGTGAGTAGGACACGAAGACGCGATCGAAGCGTTCGACACCGAAGAGCGCATCGGCATCGAAATCTGTGGCGTCTCCCCTTGCCAGCATGACCCGGCCGGACAGGCCTTCGCGCGTCATCGCGGCGCCGGCCGTCTCCAGCATTTCGGCTGAGATGTCGAGGCCGAAGAAGCGCGCTTCGGGGTATCTGCGAGCGGCGAGGATGATGTTGCGGCCGGTGCCGCAGCCGAGCTCAAGCACGTTGCCGCCGACCGGTACGTCCAGCCCCGCGATCAGCCAGTCGCGGCCGAGCAGGTAATATTTGCGGGTCAAGTCGTAGATGTGGCGCTGCCAGCGGTAGACGCCGTCCATCAATTCGGCATGGCTGGCCTTGAATTCCGGGCTGGCCGGCAGTTCGGTCGCGCTCACGCCGCACGCTTCACATAGAGGTGGAAGCCGCCATAGATGGCGGAGCGGTCGCGAGTCGAGAATTCGCGCGAAGCTTCATCCTGATAGACCCACTGGTCGAGCAGCGAACTAGAGACCCGGCCTGGCAACAGGCTGGGCTCGGCGGCGGTGCGGAAGATGATGCGGGCGCCGGCCGATGCGGTGCGGGTGATTTCCGCCCACAGCGCGTTGAGCTGTTCATCGGTCATCCAGTCCTGTGCATCGAGCAGGACGAAGCGGTCGACCGCGCCGGCATCCTTGCCGGCGAGGAATTCGATCAGATTGATATGGTGAATGGCGACGCGGTCGACATTGCCCCGGATGGTCTCGTAGTTCTGCCTTTCCAAATAGGCGGGCAGGGCGGCCTCGCCGGGGTTCGGATAGCGCCGCGCGAAGGCCTGCCAGGCGAAGTAGTTGTTCTCCAGCGGAAAATCGCAAGCGAGCTTTTCCAGCCGGGCCTTCAGCACGCTGGCCATGGTACCGTCGCCCGAGGTGATAAGCGAATCGTACTGCGCCGGCGGAATGCCGAGGCCGAACAGCGAGGCCTTGCGTGACGTCGCCCATTTCAAAAGCTTCTTGTCGAAGACCGGCGCCAGTTCCTCATGGAAGAAACGGCGCTGCTCGCCGATGTTGCGGGCCTGCATGATGCCGGCTGGGTCGACGCCGAAGAACTTTGCCGTGTGATGGCCCATGGCGATGAACAGGCCGAGCAGGCCGGTCTGGTAGAAATTGCGGTCGAAAACGGCGATGCGCCTGATGCCGCGCCAGTTGCGGCGCTCCCAGTAGTGACGGCTGACGGTATCGAGATGCGGCGCGATGAAACGGTCGTAGGCTTCCGAATTGTGGCTGGTGTCGGCGGCGCCGAAGAAGCGGAACAGGTCGCCTTGCGAAGGCAAATGGCGCACTGCCTCCAGCTTCATGCGGTTCAACGCGACATGGGCGGCATTGAGGTCTACGGCATCGATCCGTGCCGGCGAACGGGTGAGGTAGGCCAGGATATTGCAACCGCCCGACGCGATGGTGACGACGCGGTGACCCCGGCCAAGCTGCATCGCCTCCATGTCGACGTCGGGGTCTTCCCAGATCTGCGGATAGACGAGGCCGGAAAACAGGAAGGCGAACAGCCGCTCCGAAATGCCCGCCTTCGACAGTGGGCGGTTCTGGTAGACGGCCTTTCCCACTTCCTTGCCGCGGCGAAAAACCAGATCTGCGGAGACGTCCGTCATGGCAAGATGATTCCCCATTTGCTTTGCCGCAAGCGGGTAACCCAGGGTGATGACAGGCCGGTGACAGCCTGTTGATGCCTGCTTACGGCTTGCCGAATCCGCCCGGCGTCGGCGTCGTCAGAATGACGGCTTCGCCCGGCTGAAGCACGGTCTGGTCGCAGGCCTTGAGGACTTCAATGGTTCCGTCCCTGCGGCGGATCTTGGTCGAGCCGACCTCGCCATCGCCGCCGCCGTCCAGGCCTTGCGGCGGGCGGTTGCGGTGCGAGGACAGGATCGCGCATTCCATCTTTTCGAGGAAGCGGATGGTCCGTTTGGTGCCGTCGCCGGCGCTCCATTTGCCCTTGCCGCCGGAACCCTCCCGAATGTGAAAATCCTCGAGCAGCACGGGAAAGCGCAGTTCCAGCACTTCCGGATCGGTGAGGCGCGAATTGGTCATGTGGGTGTGGACGCCGGAGGTGCCGGCAAAGCCGCGGCCGGAGTTCATCTGGCCGGCCGGCGAGCCGGAACAGATCGTCTCGTAATATTGGTACGTCTTGTTGCCGAAGGTCAGGTTGTTCATCGTGCCTTGCGCGTTGGCCATGGCGCCCATTGCGCCGAACAGCGCGTTGGTGACGTGCTGCGAGGTCTCGACATTGCCGGCGACGACAGCGGCGGGGTAGGTGGGTTTGAGCATGCAGCCGTCGGGAATGATGATGTTGATTGGCCGCAGGCATCCGGCATTCATCGGGATCATGTCCTCGACCATGACCCGGAACGCGTAGAGCACGGCGGCGCGGGCGACCGGCTCGGGCGCGTTGAAATTGTTCTTCATGACCAGTGATGTGCCGGTGAAATCGACCGTCGCCTCGCGCTTTTGCCGGTCGACCGTGATCTTGACCTTGATGATCTGGCCGGTGTCGGTCGGGTATTCGTACTGCGAACTGTCGGGGAGCCGCTCCAGCACGCGGCGCACGCTCTCGGCGGCATTGTCCTGGACGTGGCCCATATAGGCCTCGACGACATCAAGGCCGAAATGCGTGACCATCTTGCGCAGTTCGGCGACGCCCTTCTCGTTGGCGGCGATCTGCGCCTTGAGGTCGGCGATGTTCTGGTGCGGATTGCGGGCCGGGTAGCGGTGGTCGGTGAGCAGCGTTTCCAGCTCCTTCTCGCGGAAGTGGCCACGATCGATGATGCGGAAATTGTCGAACAGCACGCCTTCCTCGTCGACGGTGGTTGCAAGCGGCGTCATCGAACCGGGTGCCGTGCCGCCAATATCCGCATGGTGGCCGCGCGAGGCGACCCAGAAGAGGATTTCGTGTTGGGCGTCGTCGAACACCGGCGTCACCACCGTGATGTCGGGCAGGTGCGTGCCGCCATTGTAGGGGGCGTTGAGCGCAAAGACGTCGCCGGGGTGGATATCGCCGGAATTCAGCCGGATGATGGTTTCGACTGAACGGTCCATCGAGCCCAGATGCACCGGCATGTGCGGCGCATTGGCAACCAGCGCGCCGGTGCGGTCGAAGACGGCACAGGAGAAATCCAGCCTCTCCTTGATGTTGACCGAATAGGCGGTGTTCTGCAGCGTCACGCCCATCTGTTCGGCGATCGACATGAACAGATTGTTGAAGACCTCCAGCATGACCGGGTCGGCCTCGGTGCCGAGAGCGGCCTGCCGGCGCTTTTTCTCGACGCGGCGCAGGAGCACATGGTTCCTGGCGGTGATTTCGGCCTGCCAGCCCGGCTCGATCACGATCGTCTGGTTCGGCTCGATGATCAAGGCAGGACCCGCAACCGTGTTTCCCGGCCTCAGCGCCTCGCGGCGGAAGATGCCTGAAGCACGCCACTCTCCCTCGGTGAAGATTTCGCGGGTTTGCGAAGCGCTTACGACGAGGTCTTCGGTTTGCGATTCAGTTTCGTCGCGGCCGTTGCCGCCGGTGTCGATGCCTTCGACGCCGACGGTCTCGACGATCATCGGCTTGTCGTCATAGACGAAACCGAACTGTGCTTTGTGGGCGATTTCGAAATCGCGCTTGGCCTGGAAAATCGAGTCTTCCTCGAAATTTACCGGCAATGTCGTGTCGGTGCCGTCGTAACGGACGTGCAGCACCGGCTTCGCGGCAACCGCGTCCTCGGCGATGCCTTGTGCCGCGAGTTCGGCGATGACGGCTTTTTTCAAGGTGGTAATAAGGTTGCCGATCTCCGTTCTGGACTCTTCGGCAAGCGGCTTCAGCAGCGCCTGCTGGCGCGAGGCAAAAACCGAAGACAGGCCAATGCCGTAGGCCGACAGCAGGCCGGAGAAGGGATGGATCAATACCGCCTCCATGCCGAGCGCGTCAGCGACCAGGCAAACGTGCTGGCCGCCGGCGCCACCGAAGCAGTTCAAGAGATATTCGGTGACGTCGTAGCCGCGCTGAACGGAGATCTTCTTGATGGCGTTCGCCATGTTCTCAACAGCGATGGTG
The DNA here is from genome assembly GCF_040318715.1 of Mesorhizobium sp. M1050. NCBI lineage: Bacteria > Pseudomonadati > Pseudomonadota > Alphaproteobacteria > Hyphomicrobiales > Phyllobacteriaceae > Mesorhizobium > Mesorhizobium sp. M1050. The sequence continues at coordinate 116,437 of NZ_JAMYMV010000005.1, forward strand.
ACGAAGCCTTCGGCGACAGCCTCGCGCGTGCGGCCGTCGCCAATTTCGGCTGCCAGCATGGCGAATTTTGCCCGCACCGTCTCGACATCGAGCGGCTGGTCCTGGCCGGGGCCGAAAATGGCGGGAAAGAAATCGGGCTGCAGCTTGCCCAGCATGACATTGGCGTCGGTGACGGCGAGCGGCCCGCCGCGCCGGTAGGCGGCCGGGCCGGGATTGGCGCCAGCCGCGTCCGGTCCGGCACGGACGCGGCCGGCCTCGTAATGCAGGATCGAGCCGCCACCGGCGGCGACGGTGTGGATGCGCATCATCGGCGCGCGGAGGCGCACGCCGGCGACCTCGGTGTCGAAGGCACGCTCATACTCGCCGTCATAATGCGCGACATCGGTGGAGGTGCCGCCCATGTCGAAGCCGATGACTTTGCCGAAACCGGCGAGCCTGGCCGTCTCGACCATGCCGACGACGCCGCCGGCCGGACCGGAGAGCAGCGCGTCCTTGCCCTGGAACATGTCGGCAGCGGTCAGCCCGCCGGACGACATCATGAACATGAGGCGAGGGCTTTCCCTCCCCCTCGAGGGGAGGGTGGCGGCGAAGCCGTCGGGTGGGGTCGGGTCGACCGGGTTCGACGCATCGGCGGTGCCTTCTGATAGGACCCCCTCTGGCCGCTTTGCCGACTGCCCTTCGCTATGGCTTCGGGCGTTCGTTGCTGAAAAAGCCAAATCGTTGGCTTTTTCTCGACTTTCGGTCGACCGCCCCTCACCCCCCTCGAGGGGGGAGAAAACGCCGAGCTCTCCCGCCACCCTTTGTACATATCTCGACAGGATCGGCGACAGATAGGCGTCGACCACAGTGGTGTCGCCACGGCCGACCAGCTTGATCAGCGGTGAGACCTCATGGCTGACCGAAACCTGGCTGAAACCAAGTTTCCGGCAGACCTTTGCCACCGCCTTCTCGTGGTCGGGATACTTCCACGCATGCATGAAGACGATAGCCACGGCATCGATGCCATCGGCCCTGGCCTGTTCGATCGCCGGCCGGCAGGCGGCGATGTCGAGCAATTGTTCGACACGGCCATCAGCGCGTACGCGCTCGTTGATCTCGATGACGCGCTCGTAGAGCTGTTCGGGAAGGATGATCTCCTTGGCGAAGATGTCCGGGCGCGCCTGATAGGCGATCTTCAGCGCATCGCGAAAACCCTTGGTAATGAGCAAAAGAACGCGGTCGCCCTTGCGCTCCAGCAGCGCATTGGTGGCGACCGTGGTGCCCATCTTGACGTCGCCGATCAGGCCGGGCGGGATGGCATCGCCGGAGGATAGACCGAGAAGGCCGCGAATGCCCTGGATGGCGGCATCGGCATAGGCCTCGGGATTTTCGGAGAGAAGCTTGCGGGGATGCAGCCCGCCCTCCGGATCCTTGCCGATGACGTCGGTGAATGTGCCGCCGCGGTCGATCCAGAAATCCCATTTTTCGGTCATGACAGCCCTGGCACTTTTCTGTTCGATCTGTGGTTCAGCACATTCTGTTAGTTCGCCATCGTTCGACCGGCAATCGCAAATGGACCAGACGATGTTACATGCGGAAACGCAACGTTACGAAACTCATGGCTATCTGATGCATTTCCTTTCGACCGTTCACGGCAACGTGAGCGTATATCGAAGGAGAGATAATATGAAAAAGCTCATTCTTGCGTCCGTTTCCGCTTTGGCCTTGCTTGGCGTTGCCGCCTGCAGTGACAACGGCACGGATAACACCACCACCCAGAGCACCCCACCGCCGGCCGAACAGCCGATGAAGCCGGCTACGCCGCCGGCCGCGACGCCTCCGGCTACCGACAACTCGACTACGAAGAGCATCACACCCGAGAAGCCTGCCGAGCCGGCTCCGGCAAAACCAGCTCCTGCGCCCGCGCAGTAGTCGGGAACGCGGTACTTTCGCGTGAAGGCTGAGAAAGGCCGTCTGGTATCGGCCTTTCTCGTTAGTCCGACCGCCGCGGCCACATCCCGCGCCAAAGTCGGGCCGATTGTCGTGCGGAGCCTGCGGCACTGTCCCGGCTTGATAGCAAGGGGCGGTGGCACTAAGAAGCAGGCTATGTCCATTTGGGATCGCCTTGGCGAGTTCATCACCCGCGTTTCATCTTCAACCTCGTCGGGTGTTGCCGACGTCGTCGAGGCCGTGCGTACGGTTTTTTCGGGCGATGCGGATCTGCGCCGGCGTGTCGCCTTCTCGGTGGCGATGATCGCATTGTCGGCCAAGATGGCCAAGGCCGATGGCATCGTCACCCAGGACGAGGTGCGCGCCTTCCAGCAGATTTTCGACGTGCCGCCAAAGGAGACGCGTAATGTGGCGCGGCTGTTCGATCTCGCCCAACGCGACGTGGCCGGTTTCGAAATCTATGCCGAGCGGATGGCGCAGATGTGCGGTTCGGGGCATTCCAACTGCGCGATGTTGGAAGACATACTCGAGGGCTTGTTTTACATCGCCAAGGCCGACGGGCTGGTGCATGAGCGCGAGGGCCTCTTCCTGCACCGCATCGCCGAGATTTTCCGCATTGATGAGACACATTACGAAAGCATCATGGCGCGGCACGTCAATCTGGGCGCCGGGGATCCCTATGTCGTGCTCGGCATCGAGCGCGGTAAGCCGTTCGAAGAGGTCAGGAAGCGCTATCGAAAGCTGGTTTCCGACAATCATCCGGACCGGCTGATCGCGCGCGGCCTGCCGCAGGAATTCATCAAGATCGCGACGACCAGGGTGGCGGCGATCAATGCCGCCTATGAGATGATCGAGCGGGGTCTGCGCCACGCATGAGCGGTTTCCTGCCCGACGAGCCACGTGCCGAGGTCAGGGTATCGCCGAATTTCGGTCCGCGGCGCGAGACACTCAAGCCTGACATGATCGTGTTGCACTACACCGGCATGGCGACTGGCATTGGCGCCGAGGCGTGGCTGTGCGATCCGGCCAGCGAGGTGTCGTCGCATTATCTCGTCCATGAGAATGGCCACATCGTGCAAATGGTCAGGGAAAGCGACCGCGCCTGGCACGCCGGCAAGAGTTCGTGGTTCGGACGCGCCGACATCAATTCCTGTTCCGTCGGCATCGAGATCGTCAATCCGGGACATACGCTGGGCTATCCCGGTTTTCCCAAGCGGCAGATCGATGCGGTGATCGGGCTGTGCAGGGGGATCGCCGGGCGGCATTCGATTGCCGCCGAGCGGGTGCTCGCACATTCCGATGTGGCGCCGGGACGCAAAATCGATCCGGGCGAGAAGTTCCCCTGGAAGACGCTGTTCGAGGCCGGTGTCGGCCATCTCGTGGCGGCCGCACCGATCCGGCGAGGAGCCGTGCTCAGGCTCGGCGATGCCGGCGGTGACGTCGAGGCGTTGCAGTCGATGCTGGCGCTCTACGGATATGGCGTCGAAATAACGAGCATTTTCGACCGACAGACGGAGTTCGTCGTCGAGGCGTTTCAGAGGCATTTCCGGCCGCGCAGAGTGGATGGCATTGCCGATGGCTCGACACTGCGGACACTGCAAAAGCTGCTTGCCTCCGTGAGACGCTGACCTCAGGGAAGCCTCTTCCAAGCAACCCCTTCCAATCTTTAAATTACAAGCTGTCACTCAAAGTGACTTGCCTGGCCTTGTTTGACACCAAATCGAGCGTCAAACGGCTGGCGTGCAAGTTGTCGGACCCCCAGCCCCCCGGATGTTTCGATATTGATTAAGCGTTGCTGCGTGAACATCTTCACGCAGTCCAGACAGAACAGGATCACATGCAGAAATTGACCGTTTTAACGGCAGCTCTTGCTGCCGGCGTAATGACTTTTGCCTTCGGCACGGCGCAAGCCGCGCCACTCAGCCCGCGGGCCGATCAAGGGCTTTCCGCCGTACCCGCAAAAAGCGGCAAGGCCACGCTGGCCACAAGCGACAAGGCAAGCCACGACGCCGAGGCGACGAAGCGAGTTTCCGCCAAAGTGGAAAAGGCAAGCTGGTCCAAGCCCAAGAAGTCTACCGCCAAAAGGCAGACGAAGCGCGGTCGCAAGACCGTCGACATGACGACAACGGCGTCGGTTGGTCTGAGGAAGGCGGCGGCATCGACGGCCGCGGTGGCCAGCAGCGGCCAGTATTCCGCAATCGTTGCCCGCTATGCGGCGATCGAAGGCGTGCCGGTGTCGCTCGCCACGGCCGTCATCAAGATTGAGAGCAACTACCGGCCTGACATCGTCGGCAGCGCCGGCGAGATCGGCCTGATGCAGATCAAGCCGGCAACAGCGCGGATGATGGGATATAGCGGTTCCGCCAAGGGCCTGTTCGATCCCGACACCAACATCAAATACGGCATGAAATATCTTGCCATGGCGCGGAGCCTCGGCGGCGGCACGACCTGTGGTACGATTCTGAAATACAATGCCGGGCACGCCGCAACGCGAATGAACCCGGTGTCGGCCGCCTATTGCGGCAAGGTCAAAGTGCAGATGGCTGCGCTTGGATCGCCTGCATAAGTCTGCTTTTTCGTTTGCGTTTTCGGGCGTGAACCCCTTTATACGCCTTGCCAGCTGGCCGGGCGGCCGCACCCGCAAACGCCGAAAGGCCGCGGGTGAGGAAAGTCCGGGCTCCATGGAAACACGGTGCCGGTTAATGGCCGGCGGGGGCGACCCCAGGGAAAGTGCCACAGAAAGCAAACCGCCACGGTTCGGCTTTGCCGGATCCGGGGCAAGGGTGAAAGGGTGGGGTAAGAGCCCACCGCGCGACTGGCAACAGGAGCGGCACGGTAAACCCCACCGGGAGCAAGACCGAATAGGGGCGGTGCGAGGGGAAACCCTCGAGGGCTGTTTCCGGCCCACCGTCCGGGTAGGTTGCGTGAGGCGCATGGCAACATGCGCCCAAGATGAATGGCCGCCACGTTCTCGCGCCGCAAGGGGCGAGGGCCATACAAAACCCGGCTTACAGGCCAGCTGGCAATTTTTCTCGCGCGAGATCGAAGAGAACTCTTCAGCAGGTTGCGCCCTCGGGCGCGCCTGGTGATTCAAGGTTTGTTCAACGATCCACCACGCAAGCCTGGACCGGCGATTGCTTGAACTTGGGTGCGATTAAATCGTACCGTGAATCGGCAATATTTTCGGGAGCCGTCATGGGACAGGTCGATAAACGCAGCATAACGCTGTCGCCGGAATTGGCGCAGGCGGTGGATGACGTGGTCGCCGCCGGCGAATATGCATCGGCGAGCGAGGTGATCCGTGATGCGCTCAGGCAATGGAAAGACCGGCGCGACCTGCATGGCTATACGGTCGAGGAATTGCGCAAACTTGTGCAGGAAGGGATCGATAGCGGGCCCGCTCTTGAGGGGCCGCCGATTATCGAACGAGCGCGCGCCAGATATCTCAAAATGGCAGAGGCAAAAAGCTCTTAGCCGATTTTGTCAGCCGCCGATCTTGTCCAGCGACGTCTCGATCGCCTTCCAGAGTTCTTCGACCGGCTCGCAGCCCACGGAGAGGCGTACGAAGCCGGCGGGAACCGCATCGCCTCGCTTCAAGCGCCGCTCGGCAGAGGTGTGGACGCCGCCGAAGGATGTTGCGGCCTGAATCAGGTCGCAATTGTTGATGAAATCCTCTGCCTTGTCCTCCGATGCGAGCTCGAAAGAGATGAGAAAGCCGAAGCGCTCCATCTGGGCGCGAGCAAGGTTATGCGACGGATCGCTTTCCAGCCCGGGGAACCGCAGGCCGCTGATCGCGCGGTGGTCCTTCAGCCGCCGCGCGATCACATCCGCCGAGGAACACATGCGATCGAAGCGCACGTCCAGTGTCTCCAAGCCGCGATGCACCAGCCAAGCTTCGAACGGACCGGGAATGCTGCCGGAAACCTCGCGCCAGCCGGTCACGGCGGCGATGATTTCGGCATTGCGGCTGGCGACATGGCCGAACAGCACATCGGAATGGCCATTGGGCGCCTTGGTGTCGGCGGCAATGACGACGTCGGCGCCATGGTCGAGTGGGCGCTGGCCGAAGGGTGTCATCGTCGTGTTGTCGACCACCAGCAGTGCGCCGGATTTGTGAACAGCATCGGCGACGGCCGCGATATCGCAGATATCCAGCCCCGGATTGGCGGGGGTTTCGACGAAGGCGAGGCGGTACCCTTCGAAGCCGCCATCGAGGAAGGTCGAGGTCGGCCTGACATCGTAGGTGACGCCAAGGGGCTTCAGGAAGCGTTCGGCCAAAGCCCGCGTCGTGTGATAGCCGTCCGAAGGCAGCAGGATACGATCGCCGGCCTTGAGCACGGCAAAAAATGCTGCCGAGATCGCCGCCATTCCCGAAGGAAAGGCGACGCAGGGCGCGTCCTCCAGATGGGCCAGCATATGTTCGACCGCATCCCAGGTCGGGTTGCTGAAGCGGCCGTACTGGTTGAAACCGGTGGCGTCGCCGGGCGCGTGAAAAATGGCGGCCATGGTCAGGGGCAGAGGGATGGAATCGCCCATGGCAAGCCCGCTGCTACGCAGATGGGATAGTGCTGCAGCGCGACTGTTCGCTGTTTCAGACATCGATTCTCAAATCCTTTGGTGACCGACCGGATGCGGCGAAACGCTATGCGGGGTAGCGCCTCGCGGCAAGGCGCGTCTGGTTAGGCCAGCGCCTCTAAACCCTTCGTTAGGCTTAATGATCCATAAAGACGAGATGTGACGTCAAGGCTGCTCTCGTTGGTCGCGGCGTGCGTGTTTGTGAAGCCCTTCCCGTTGACGCCCATAGTGCCCCATGATATCCCATACAAACATCAAAGCCTTCGTTCCGCGTCAGGGTAAAGCGTACGCCAATCGGGCAGCCGCGGCGGCTGCGCGTTTGCCGGTTTTTGCCCGTGCCAACGAGATTGATGCGGGGCAGCGAACGTGCCGCGGCGGCGCGTGCGACACGACGAAGAGGGGTGCGGCGGCGCAAGCGGCCGTGGCATTTAATGGACCGGTTTCTCTCGAACACGGTGAGCAGGATCGATGCGAAGGGACGGGTATCCGTTCCGGCGCATTTCCGCGCCGTCGTGCAGAAGCGCGGCTATTCGGAACTCTATGCGCTGCGCTGCCTGGATCTGCCGGCAATGGATGTCGGCGGGCTCGACCTGCTCGACCGCTACGAGCAGCGCATCGCACTCGAGGATCCCTTCCTGCGGACGGCGGACGATATGTCATTCTTCTGCCATGGCGACGGAACATTCTTGAAACTCGACCAGGACGGTCGCATCACGATGAGCGATTTTATTCGCGAACACACCGGCATTTTGGCGGAAGTGGCCTTTGTCGGACGCGGCAATTTCTTTCAGGTCTGGGAGCCGGGACGGCTTGCTGCCTATGGGGCGCAGGCGCGGGCTCGGCTTTTGCAGCTTCGGCAGGGGACGAAGGCTGGGGAGCGATCGGAATGACGGTGGGCCACGGCGATGACCTTCCTCACGCCGCAGATGGGCACGCCGTTGGCGGATCGGCCCGCCACATTCCGGTCCTCCTTGGCGAAGTGCTGGAAGCACTGTCGCCAGCGGAGGGCGACATCATCATCGACGGCACGTTCGGCGCCGGCGGTTACACCAGGGCCATTCTGGCGACGGGCGCCTCCGTGGTGGCGATCGACCGCGATCCGGATGCCATCGCCGCCGGGCGCGATCTCGAGGCGCTGTCGGGCGGCCGCCTGCGGCTGGTGCAGGCGCCGTTCTCGACGCTGGACGAACATGTCGAGAGTGCCGACGGCGTCGTACTCGACATCGGTGTGTCCTCGATGCAGCTCGACCAGGCCGAGCGCGGGTTTTCGTTCCGTGCCGACGGGCCGCTCGACATGCGCATGGCGCAAGCTGGTTTGAGCGCCGCCGACGTCGTCAACAGTTTCAAGCCCGGCGACCTCGCCCGCATCTTCGGCTTCCTCGGCGAGGAGCGTCACGCCGGACGCATCGCCCGCATGATCGAGGCTCGCCGCGAGAAGCGTCCATTCGAGCGCACGCTGGAATTGGCCGACGCAATCGAGACGCATATCGGCCGTGCGCCGAAGGACAAAATCCATCCGGCGACGCGCGTTTTCCAGGCGCTGCGCATTTTCGTCAATGACGAGCTTGGCGAACTGGCCAAGGCCTTGTTTGCGGCCGAACGTGCGCTGAAGCCGGGCGGACGGCTCGCCGTGGTGACGTTCCATTCGCTCGAAGACCGCATCGTCAAGCGTTTCATCGCCGACCGTGCCGACGTCGCGACCGGCTCGCGTCACCTGCCCGAGGCTCATGCGCGCACCGCGACCTTCCGCAAGGCGGGCGGCGGCGTGACCGCCGGCGATGCCGAGGTGGCGGCCAATCCGCGCGCCCGTTCGGCCAGGCTGCGCGCGGCAATCCGCACCGAGGCGCCGGCGCGCAGCAGCGACTTTTCGATTTTCGGCCTTCCAAAGCTTCCCGGTATCGACCGGCCGGGGGAGAGGTAAGCACGTGTTTCGTACCAGCGACATCGTCCTGATCGCCGTCATGGTTGGGGCGGCTGCCCTTACCTACAAGGCCAAGCGCGAGGCCGAGGAACAATTGGCTTCGGTGCAGAAGATCCATGCGCAGATCCGCTATGAGGAGGACACGATCGACCTGCTCAAGGCTGACTGGAGCCTGCTCACCCAGCCATCGCGGCTGCAGAAGCTGGCCGAACTCTACAAGTCACAGCTCGAACTCGAGCCGGTTAGCGCTCGCCAGATCGTCGGCATCGGCGACCTGCCGGCCAAATCCCTGGACATCCAGGACATCCTGTCCGGACGCCAGGGCGGCATGGCCGACAATTCCGATCAAGCGCCTCCTGGCAGCAAGGATCCCGTGGTGACCGGAGGCATCGCCCAATGATCGGCAAACTGCTGAAGCGTCGCGTCAGGACGGGTGAAGGCGGTTCGATCGTCGTCGAGGGCGCCCGCAAGGCGACCGGCGGCAAGGGCAGGACGCGCATCGTCATGACGATGGCGGTGTTCTTCGGGATCTTCTCGACGATTTCCGGGCGCCTGGTCTATCTCGGCTTCCAGACCCCGGATATGTCGGGCGGTCCGCAAAGCCGGGTGACGGCATCGCGGCCCGACATTGTCGACCGCAACGGCGAAGTTCTGGCGACGGACATCAAGACGGCGTCGCTGTTTGCCGAGCCGCGCCGCATCGTAGACGCCGACGAGGCGATCGAGAAGCTGTCGACGGTGCTTCCGGACATCGACTATGAGCAGACCTACCATAAGCTGAAGAGCGGTGCTGGTTTCGTTTGGCTGCAGCGTCAGCTGACCCCCAAGCAGCAGTCCGACATCATGCAGCTCGGCATTCCCGGCTTCGGTTTCCGCACCGAGAAGCGCCGCTTCTATCCGAGCGGCGAGACCTCGTCCTACATTGTCGGGCTTACCAACATCGACAACCAGGGCATCTCCGGGATGGAGAAATATGTCGATGAGCAGGGTTTGAGCGACCTGCAGGCATCGGGCCTCGCGGTGGCCAAGGATCTCAAGCCGGTGAGGCTTTCGATCGATCTGCGCGTCCAGCATGTGGTGCGCGACGAGATCGCCGCCGGCCTGGAGCGCTATCGCGCCATGGGCGCTGGCGCCGTTGTGCTCAACGTCAAGACCGGCGAAGTGGTGGCCATGGCCTCGGTTCCGGATTTTGATCCTAACAATCCTTATAATGCGCAAGACAAGGACCGGCTGAACCGGATGTCGGCAGGCCTCTACGAGATGGGCTCGACCTTCAAGAGCTTCACCTCTGCCATGGCGCTCGATTCGGGCAAGGCGACGATGGCGAGCCGCTTCGATGCTTCGCATCCAATCCGGGTCGGCCATCAGGCCATTCACGACTTCCACGGCAAGAACCGTGTGCTGTCGTTGCCGGAGGTGTTTCTCTATTCGTCCAACATCGGGTCGGCCAGGGAGGCCGAAATGGTCGGCATCGCGGGGCACCGCGAATTCCTGCATCGCCTTGGAATTTTGGATAAGATACAGACCGAACTGCCGGAAGTCGCCCGCCCGACTGAACCGAAGGTCTGGAAACAGGTCAATTCGTTCACCATCGCCTTCGGTCACGGCGTGTCGACGACGCCGCTGCAAGCGGCTGTCGGCTGCGCCGCGCTGATGAATGGTGGCTTCCTGATGAACCCCACCTTCCTGATCCGTACACAGGAAGAAGCGATGGCCATGGCCAAGAAAGTGGTCAGCGAAAAGACGGTCGACGGCATGCGCTACCTGTATACGCTCAACGCGGAGAAGGGCTCGGCCAGAAACGCCAGAGTGCCCGGCTATCGCGTTGGCGGTAAGACCGGAACAGCCGAGAAGGTCATCAATGGCCGCTACTCGAAGGAATTGAATTTCAATACATTCGTCGCCGCCTTTCCGATGGACGATCCACAATACCTGGTGTTTACGATTGCCGACGCTCCGCACCCTGAAAAGCCGGGCATGACAGACGTCGCGGCATCGAACGCGGGCGTTATGGCGGGCAACATTATCCGGCGTGCGGCTGCCATGCTTGGCGTGAAGCCAGATTTCAGCCATGAAAATGGTGCAACGCTGGTTTCCTATCAGTGATTCTTAGGGCGCGCCGGTAACTGCGCGCTATTTTGTTGCGGTGAACGGGGTTCGATGAAACTAAGAGACCTAGCCGGTATCCTGCCAGTCGAAGGAACAACTTCCGCCGATCTGGAGGTCATCGGGATTTCGTCGGATTCCCGCCAGGTAAGATCGGGCGTTGTCTTTTTTGCGCTCGCCGGAACCAAGGCCGATGGTGCCGCCTATGCCGCCGACGCCGCCGCGCGTGGTGCGGCCGCGATTGTGGCTGCCAAGGGCAGCGCCATTGCTGGGCTGTCGGTTCCGGTACTGGCTGTCGACGATCCGCGCCTGGCGCTGGCGCTGAGTGCGGCCCGCTATTTCGGCAAGCAGCCTCAGACCATGGTCGCGGTGACCGGTACCAGCGGCAAGACATCGGTCGCCGCTTTCACCAGGCAGATCTGGGAGCAGGCGGGCTATGCCGCCGCTTCGATCGGCACCACCGGCGTGGTAGCTCCGGGCCGCAACGATTATGGCTCGCTGACGACGCCCGATCCGGTCGCCTTGCACCAGTTGCTGCGGGAATTGGCCGATGCCGGCGTCAACCACGCCTCCATGGAAGCCTCCAGCCATGGGCTCGACCAGCGCCGCCTCGACGGTGTGAAGCTGGCGGCCGGCGGGTTCACCAATCTCGGCCGCGACCATATGGACTACCATCCGACCATCGAGGACTATCACCGCGCCAAATTGCGGCTGTTCGACACGCTGCTGCCGAAGGGCGCTCCGGCCGTGATCTTCGCCGACGATCCATGGTCTTCGCCGACGATCGAAGCGGCGCGGGCTGCCGGGCTCGAGGTGCTGACGGTTGGCCGTCATGGCGATTTCCTCAGGTTGAAGCGGGTCGAGCACGAGCGTCACCGCCAACGCGCCGAGGTCGAGGCCGACGGCGTGCTCTACGAAATCGACCTGCCGCTGGCCGGCGACTTCCAGATATCGAACGCGCTGGTTTCGGCCGGACTGGCCATTTCCACGGCAACGCCAGTTGCCAAGGCCTTGATGGCGTTGGAGAAACTGAAGGGCGCGCCGGGCCGGCTCGACCTCGTCGGCACCACCGCGAATGGCGCGCCGGTCTATGTCGATTATGCCCACAAGCCGGACGCGCTGGAAAACGTGCTGGTCTCGGTGCGCCCATTCACCACCGGTCGCGTCGTCGTCGTGTTCGGCTGCGGCGGCGACCGTGACCGCGGAAAAAGGCCGATCATGGGGGAGATCGCGACGCGGCTTGCCGATGTCGTGATCGTCACCGACGACAATCCGCGTTCTGAAGTACCGGAAACAATCCGCGCTGCGATCCTCGCCGCCGCTCCTGGTGCCATAGAGATAGGCGACCGGCGCCAGGCGATCCGCGAGGCGGTCGCCATGCTGCATGCCGGCGACACGCTGATCGTAGCCGGCAAGGGCCACGAGGAAGGCCAGACGATCGGCTCCGAGACCTTGCATTTCTCCGATCATGAGGAAGTTCGCGCAGCACTCGTTGAGCGTGCCGCATGAGCTTGTTGTGGACCTCCGAGGCGCTGGTCGCCGCCATGGACGGGCGGCCGCTCGGGCCGATGCCGGACGGCATATCGGGTATTTCGATCGACAGCCGCAGCTTGCAGCCGGGCGACGCATTCTTCGCCATCAAGGGCGAGGCGATGGATGGGCATGACTTCGCCACATCAGCCATCAAAGCCGGCGCCGGAGTGCTGGTGGTGGCTGAAGGCAAGCTGCCGTCGCTCGGCAGGCTGACGGCGCCGATCATCGTCGTCGATGATGTGCTGGTCGCGCTGGAAAAGCTCGGAGTAGCCTCCCGCGCGCGCTCCCAAGCCAAAATCATCGCGGTGACCGGTTCGGCTGGCAAGACCACCACCAAGGAAGCGCTGCGTCATGTGCTGCAAGCCGTCGGCAAGACACACGCCTCGGCGCAGTCGTTCAACAATCACTGGGGCGTGCCGCTGACATTGGCGCGCATGCCCGCCGATTGCGACTATGCCGTTTTCGAAATCGGCATGAACCATCCTGACGAGATACGGCCGCTGGTGAAAATGGTGAGGCCGCACGTCGCCATCGTGACCATGATCGCGGCCGCCCACCTTGGCTTCTTCCGCAACCTGGACGAGATCGCCAAGGCCAAGGCCGAGATTTTCGAAGGGCTGGAGCCTAAGGGTGCCGCTGTCCTCAACCGCGACGATGCGCGCTTCAAGATTCTCGACAAGATGGCGCGTGTCGCCGGTGTCGAGCACGTCTACGGTTTCGGCGAGAATGCGCGTTCGGCCTTCAAGCTGGTCCAATGCGAACTGCACGCAGACCATTCCGACATCACCGCCAGGATCAGCGGCCGCGAAGTGTCGGCTCGGATCGGTGCGCCCGGCCGCCATATGGTGCAGAACGTGTTGGCGGTGCTGGGGGCGGCGCATCTGGTCGGCGCCGATCTCGACAAAGTGGCCCTGGCACTGGCCGATCTTTCGGCCGAGCGCGGGCGCGGCAAGCGCCATGTGCTGCGCCACCCCGGTGGCTCGCTTTCGAGCCACCCCGGTGGCCCGACTTCGAGCCACCCCGGCGGGCCGATCACGCTGATCGACGAGAGCTACAACGCCAATCCGGCGTCGATGGCTGCCGCGATGGCATTGCTCAACGCGACGCCGGTGACGGGCGAGGGCCGCCGCATCGCGGTGCTCGGCGACATGCTCGAACTCGGCGACCATTCGGCCAAGCTGCATGCCGCTCTCGCCGACCTTATCGTTGGCACCGGGACGCAGACCGTCTTCCTTGGTGGCCCGGAAATGCGGGCGCTGGCCGAGATACTGCCCGGTGAAGTCAAGACGGAATACCGTGCCGGTGTCGAGGAACTGAAGCCGGTGCTGCTGGCCGCGCTGAGGCCAGGCGACGTGGTGATGATCAAATCGTCGAAAGGCATCGGCTTTACAAAACTGGTCGATGCGGTGCTGGGCAAATTCCCGCCTGAATCGACAACCAGAAAACAGACCCAGGTCGGGGGACGATAACGCATGTTCACATTACTCGTCGATTTTGCGGACAAGATCTCGGCCTTCAATGTCTTCCGCTACATCACCTTCCGCACCGGCGGGGCGTTGATCACGTCGGCGCTGATCGTCTTCATCTTCGGACCGACAATCATCAATTCGCTGCGCCTGCGGCAAGGCAAGGGCCAGCCGATCCGGGCTGACGGGCCGCAGACGCATTTCAAGAAGGCTGGTACGCCGACCATGGGCGGCCTGATGATCCTGTCCGGCATCATAGGCTCGTCGCTGCTGTGGGCGAACCTGTCGAGCATCTACGTCTGGGTGGTGCTGCTGGTGACTGTGGGCTTCGGCTCGATCGGCTTCTACGACGACTATCTCAAGGTGACCAAGCAGTCGCATCTCGGGTTTTCCGGCAAGGCGCGGCTGGCGCTCGAATTCGTCATCGCCGGTATTGCCGCATGGGTGATCATGCATAACGGCCAGGCGCCGTTCTCCTCGTCGCTGACATTTCCCTTCGCCAAGGAATTCATCGTCAATCTCGGCTGGTTCTTCATTCCGTTCTCCTGCTTCGTCATCGTCGGCGCCGGCAATGCGGTGAATCTGACCGATGGCCTGGACGGACTGGCGATCGTGCCTATCATGATCGCGGCGGCCTCCTTCGGCGTCATCGCCTATCTCTCCGGCAACGCCGTCTTCGCCGAATATCTGCAGATCCATTTCGTGCCCGGCACCGGCGAACTGGCGGTCGTGCTTGGCGCGGTCATCGGTGCCGGCCTCGGCTTTCTCTGGTTCAACGCGCCGCCGGCGGCGATCTTCATGGGCGACACCGGTTCGCTGGCCATGGGTGGCCTGATCGGCACCGTGGCCGTCGCCACCAAACACGAGATCGTGCTTGTCATCGTCGGCGGATTGTTCGTCGTGGAAATCCTGTCGGTCATCATCCAGGTCGGCTACTTCAAGATGACTGGCAAGCGGGTGTTCCTGATGGCGCCGATCCACCATCATTTCGAAAAGCTGGGCTGGACCGAGAGCCAGGTGGTGATCCGCTTCTGGATCATCGCCGTCATCCTGGCGCTGGTCGGCCTGTCAACCCTGAAGCTGAGATAGGAGTCCGCTTGATCCCCGCCGCATCCTTTTCAGGCAAGCGCGTTTCGCTGTTCGGGCTCGGTGGTTCGGGGATTGCGACGGCGCGCGCGCTTATCGAGGGCGGCGCGGATGTGCTGGCCTGGGACGACAATCCCGAAAGCGTCGCCAAGGCCGCCGCCACCGGGATTGCAACAGCCGATCTGCGCGGCGCCGACTGGGCGAAGTTCTCGGCCTTCGTGCTCTCGCCGGGCGTTCCGCTGACGCATCCCAAGCCGCATTGGACGGTGGAGCTGGCGCGCGGTTCGGGTGTCGAGATCATCGGCGACATCGAGCTTTTCTGCCGCGAACGGATGCTCAAGGCGCCGATATCGCCCTTCATCGCCATCACCGGCACCAACGGCAAGTCGACGACGACCGCGCTGACGGCGCATATCCTGAAAGCGGCGGGACGAGACACCCAGATGGGCGGCAACATCGGCCGCGCGGTGATGACGCTCGATCCGCCTGAGCCCGATCGGCACTATGTGGTCGAATGCTCGTCCTACCAGATCGATCTCGCGCCTTCGATCAACCCGACGGCCGGAATCCTGCTCAATCTGACGCCCGACCATCTCGACCGTCACGGCACCATGCAGCACTACGCCTCAATCAAGGAACGGCTGGTAGCCGGCAGCGAGACGGCAATCGTCGGCATCGACGATTCCTGGTGCGCGCAGATCGCCGAGCGGCTGGAGCGGGCGGGGCGTCATGTCATCCGGATTTCCAAGCGGCTGCCGCTGACCGACGGCTATTTCGCCGACGGCAGCTACCTGATGGAGGCTGTGCACGGCCGCTACAGCCGCGTCGCTTTCCTCGAAGGCATCGGCTCGCTGCGAGGCCAGCACAACGCGCAGAACGCGCTGGCTGCGGTCGCCGCTTGCCTCAAGGTCGGACTGGAGCTCGGCGAGATACAGTCGGGGCTGGAGAGCTTTCCCGGCCTCGCCCACCGCATGGAGCAGGTCGGCCGCAAGGACCATGTGCTGTTCATCAACGATTCCAAGGCGACCAACGCCGATGCGGCGGCACCGGCGCTGTCCAGCTTTGCGCGCATTTACTGGATCGCCGGCGGCCTGCCCAAGGAAGGCGGCATCGAGCCGTTGCGCGGTTTCTTTCCGCGGATTGCCAAGGCTTATCTGATCGGCGAGGCCGCCCCTGCCTTTTCGGCGACGCTGGGTGAGGCCGTGCCTTACGAAATATCCGGCACGCTGGCAGCGGCGGTCGAGCACGCCGCGCATGATGCGGCACAGGACGACAGCGGCGAGGCGGTGGTGCTGTTGTCGCCGGCTTGCGCCAGTTTCGATCAGTTCAAGAATTTCGAGGTCCGCGGCGAAGCCTTCAGGCAAGCTGCGCATGCTATCGAGGGCGTGAAACCCATCGGAGGGACACGATAATGCAAAGCCGTCTCGACAAAAGTCCGGTTGCGACCTGGTGGTGGACGATCGATCGCTGGTTCCTGGCAGCGTTCCTGTCGCTGATGGGGCTCGGCATCGTGCTGTCCTTTGCCGCCAGCCCGGCGGTGGCCGAACGCATCGGTCTCGACAGTTTCCACTTCGCCACCAGGCAGATCATCTTCACCGTGCCGGCGCTCGGCGTAATGCTGGCAGTGTCGTTCCTCGATTCCCGGCAAATCCGGCGCATGGCGCTGATCATGCTTTGCCTGATGCTGGTGCTGATGGTGGCGGTGCTCTATGTCGGCGTCGAGGTGAAGGGGGCGCGCCGCTGGGTGTCGCTTGCCGGGCTGTCGATCCAGCCCTCTGAATTTTTGAAACCCGCCTTCGTCATCATGTGCGCGTGGCTGTTTGCCGAGCACAAGCGCCAGCCCGACATTCCGGGCAATCTGTTCGCCATGCTGTTGCTGGTGCTGGTCGTGTCGCTGCTGGTGGCGCAACCAGACCTGGGCCAGACCATGCTGACGACCGGCACCTGGGGCATCATGTTCTTCATGGCGGGGCTGCCCTGGCTGTGGATCGTCGCGCTGGGTGCCGCCGGCGTCGGCGGCGTCTTTGCCGCCTATACGGTGTTTCCGCACGTTGCCTTGCGCATCGACAAGTTCCTTACCGGCGAAGGCGACACATTCCAGGTCGACATGGGCCGCGAGGCGCTGATCAATGGCGGCTGGTTCGGCGTCGGGCCGGGCGAGGGCACCGTCAAGCGGGTTATCCCGGACAGCCATGCCGACTTCGTCTTCTCGGTCGCCGGCGAAGAATTCGGATTGATCATGTGCTTCTTCATCATGTCGATCTTCGCCTTCATCGTTTTGCGCGGCCTCAACACGGCGCTGAAGGAGCATGACGATTTCACCCGCTATGCGGTCGGCGGCCTCGTCACCGTGTTCGGCCTCCAGGCCGTCATCAATATGTGCGTCAACCTGCAGCTTGTGCCGGCCAAGGGCATGACGCTGCCGTTCATCTCCTATGGCGGCTCCTCGCAGATCGCGATCGCCATCTCGATGGGCATGGTGCTGGCTTTGACACGCAAGAGACCGGAAAAGCGCAAGCAGATGGGCTTTGCGCTGCCGCAGCGCGCGCTGCCGGCGGAGTGATATGGCCAGAGGCGTCATCCTTCTCGCGGCGGGCGGAACCGGTGGGCATCTTTTCCCGGCCGAGGCGCTGGCGCATGAGCTGAACGAGCGCGGCTGGTCGGTGCATCTGGCGACCGACGACCGTGCCGAGCGGTTCGCCGGTCATTTTCCGGCGGCAGCCATTCATCCGATCCAGTCGGCGACGATGGGTTCGAAAAATCCTTTTGCCGTGCTTGGGGCTTTCTGGAAAATCTGGCGCGGCGTGCGCCAGGCTTCCGCCATCATCGCCAGGATCAAGCCGGATGCCGTCGTCGGCTTCGGCGGCTACCCGACCCTGCCGCCGCTCTACGCGGCGACGCGTCGCAAGGTGCCGACGCTGATCCATGAGCAGAACGCGGTGATGGGCCGCGCCAACCGGGCGTTGGCCGGGCGTGTCGATGCGATCGCCGGCGGCTTCCTGCCGCAGGACACCAGTGCTGCCGGCGCCAAGACGGTGACGACGGGCAATCCGGTCAGGCCTGCCGTGCTGGAAGCGGCCAACACGGCTTATGCGGTGTCGGTCGGGGAACAGCCGTTCCGCCTGCTGGTGTTCGGCGGCAGCCAGGGCGCCCAGTTCTTTTCAGACGCCGTTCCGGGGGCAATCGCGCTGCTTTCCGATGCCCAGCGCAAGCGGCTGGTGATTACCCAACAAGCTCGTGCGGATGACGTGGCGCGGGTCAAGGCTGCCTATGCCGCCCTTGGCGTTGCCATCGAGGTTTCGCCGTTCTTCACCGACATGGCGGTACGTATGGCTGCCGCGCATCTGGTGATCTCGCGTTCCGGCGCTTCGACAGTCTCGGAGATCGCCGTTATCGGCCGGCCGGCACTGCTGGTGCCTTACCCGCACGCGCTCGACCACGACCAAGCGGCGAACGCGGCGGCCCTTGCCGCCGCCGGCGGTGGCGAAGTGCACCCGCAATCCTCGCTTTCGCCCGAACGCATCGCAGCCCTCGTCGGCGGGCTGATGGACGCCCCCGAGCGGCTGGCGGCGATGGCCGCGGGCGCGAAATCGGCGGGCAGGCCCGACGCGGCACGGTTGCTCGCCGATCTCACAGAGGCTATTGCGTCGAAAAAAACCGTTTCGGATTTCAGGAAGGGGACGCAAGCATGAAGATGCCGCAGACCATAGGCCTTGTGCATTTCATCGGCATTGGCGGCATCGGCATGAGCGGCATTGCCGAAGTGCTGCACAATCTCGGCTACAAGGTGCAAGGCTCCGACCAGGCCGAGAGCGCCAATGTCCAGCGGCTGCGCGACAAGGGCATCGAATGCTTTGTCGGCCACAAGCCCGAAAACCTCGGCGATGCCGAGGTGGTGGTCGTCTCGACGGCAATCAAGAAATCCAATCCGGAACTCAAGGCCGCGCGCGAAAAGCTGCTGCCGATCGTGCGCCGGGCCGAGATGCTGGCCGAGCTGATGCGCTTCCGCCAGGCGGTGGCCATCGGCGGCACGCATGGCAAGACGACGACGACCTCGATGGTGGCGACCTTGCTCGATGCCGGCGGGCTCGATCCGACCGTCATCAATGGCGGCATCATCAATGCCTATGGCACCAACGCCCGCATGGGCGATGGCGAGTGGATGGTGGTGGAGGCCGACGAGAGCGACGGCACCTTCCTGAAGCTACCGGCCGAGATCGCGGTCGTCACCAACATCGATCCCGAGCATCTCGATCACTATGGCAGCTTCGACAAGGTGCGCGAGGCGTTCCGCCAGTTCGTCGAGAACGTGCCGTTCTACGGTTTTGGCGTAATGTGCACCGATCATCCCGAGGTGCAGGCGCTGGTCAGCCGTATCGAGGACCGCCGCATCGTCACCTATGGCGAGAATGCGCAGGCCGATGTGCGCTTCACCAACCATCGCATGGCGGGTGCCATTTCGGAATTCGACGTGGTGATCCGTGACCGCAAGACCGGCGACCAGACGACGATAGCAGGCCTGCGCCTGCCGATGCCCGGCCGTCACAACGTCTCCAACGCGACCGCCGCGATCGCGGTCGCGCATCAGCTCGGCCTGTCGGCCGAGGCGATCAAGAGGGGCTTGTCGTCCTTCGCCGGCGTCAAGCGCCGCTTTACCCATACCGGCTCGTGGAACGGCGTGGACGTGTTCGACGATTACGGCCACCATCCGGTCGAGATCTCTGCGGTGCTGAAGGCGGCGCGCAGCGCCACCAAGGGGCGCGTCATCGCCATCGCCCAGCCGCATCGCTTCACCCGTCTGCATGATCTGTTCAACGAGTTTTCCGCCTGCTTCAACGACGCCGACACGGTGATGGTGGCGCCGGTCTATGCGGCCGGCGAGGAGCCGATCGAAGGCGTCAGCTCGGACGCGCTGGTGTCGCGCATCCGCGCCGGCGGCCATCGCGATGCGCGCTACATCGAGGGTCCGACGGCGATTGCGCCCATCATCCGCGATCTGGCCAAATCAGGCGACTTCGTCGTCTTCCTTGGCGCCGGCAACATCACCCAATGGGCCTATGCGTTGCCCAAGGAGCTTGGCGGGACGGTCTCATGATGCACGGCCAGGCCCTGATCGACAGACTTGGCGACCGGCTTGCCGGCCTGCGCGGGCGCGTCACGCCGAATGCCGAGATGGACAAGATCACCTGGTTCCGTGCGGGTGGTCTGGCGGAAGTGCTGTTCCAGCCGGCGGACGAAGAGGACCTTGCCACGTTCCTCAAAGCCGTTCCGGAGGAAATACCGCTGACCATCGTCGGCGTCGGATCCAACCTTCTGGTCCGTGACGGCGGCATTCCGGGCTTTGTCATCAGGCTTTCGGCCAAGGGGTTTGGCGAAGCGGAAGTCATTTCGCCAATCAGGATCAAGGCCGGCGCGGCCACGCCCGACAAGCGCGTCGCCGCGGTGGCGCTCGAGGCCGGCATTGGCGGTTTTCATTTCTACCATGGCATTCCGGGCGCCGTCGGCGGCGCACTGCGGATGAATGCCGGTGCCAATGGCGTCGAGACGCGCGAGCGCGTCGTCGAGGTGCGCGCGCTCGACCGCAAGGGCAATGTGCAGACGCTCAGCAATGCCGACATGGGCTACGCCTATCGTCATTCGGCGGCACCTGCCGGACTGATCTTCACCTCGGCCGTGTTGGAAGGCTTTGCCGAGGACAAGGCCGTGATCAAGGCAGCGATGGATGCCGTGCAGAACCACCGCGAGACCGTGCAGCCGATCCGCGAGAAGACCGGCGGCTCGACCTTCAAGAATCCGGAAGGCACGTCGGCCTGGAAGGAGATCGACAAGGCCGGCTGCCGCGGCCTGATGATCGGTGGTGCGCAGATGTCGCCGATGCATTGCAACTTCATGATCAACACGGGAACCGCGACCGGCTACGACCTTGAATATCTCGGGGAGACGGTGCGCACGCGGGTGCTGGAGAATTCCGGTGTCCGGCTGCAATGGGAAATCAAGCGCATCGGCAATTTCCGGCCGGGACATGCCGTTCAGGAGTTTCTCGGACAGCTGCTTTAAGGTGCGCTGATATTCAGGTGATGCCGGCCTGCAAACGACGGCTTTCTACGCTTCCTGTGCTCACGGACCCGAATGTCCGCTCCGCTCCGGTTCTCGAAAGCCATCATTTTCGACTCGGCCTGACCTGAATCTCAACACATCTTACGCACGTCGAACTTAATTTGACACATGAAGTTAGACGGTGCCAAAACGGCCCGCAACCGTTGCCCCGAAGAACTCAACGACACGCTTTTCGCATTATTTTCTCAGAAAGTGAATCTCTCGGAATCGTAAGTACTTGCCAGTGAATCAACTCTCTGATTCTCTGTTCGAAAGCGTTTCCTGATTTGAGTCGTTCGACGCGTCACCCGCGTTTTCCGTCTGGGGGGCAACCTGCCGGGAGACTCGGACTCAATGTTGCGGAAAATCTTGGTTTTGGTCCGCCGTGAGAGGGGATACCGGGGAATGAAAAGCAAGCATGTGGCTGTCCTGCTGGGTGGTTTTTCGTCCGAGCGGCCCGTGTCTTTGTCTTCGGGAAAGGCTTGTGCCGATGCGCTCGAGCAGGAAGGTTACCCGGTCACCCGTGTCGATGTCGGGCGCGATGTCGGCTCCGTGCTTGCCGAGCTCAAGCCCGATGTCGTCTTCAACGCGCTGCATGGTCCCTTCGGCGAGGACGGTACCGTCCAGGGCATCCTTGAGTATCTCGGCATTCCCTACACTCATTCCGGCGTGCTCGCCTCGGCTCTGGCCATGAACAAGGAGCAGGCCAAGCGGGTTGCCAAATCGGTCGGTATCCCGGTCGCTGAATCGAAGGTCGCCAGCCGCTTCGCCATTCAGAACAAGCACCCGATGAAGCCGCCCTATGTGGTCAAGCCGGTCAATGAAGGCTCGAGCTTCGGCGTCGTCATCGTGCATGAAGGTCAGTCGCATCCGCCGCAGGTGATCGGCTCTTCCGAATGGAAATATGGCGATACCGTCATGGTCGAGCGCTACATCCACGGCCGCGAGCTGACCTGTGCGGTGATGGGTGATGTGGCGCTGGGGGTCTGCGAGATCATCCCGACCGGCCATTCCTTCTACGACTATGATTCAAAATATGTCGCTGGGGGATCAAAGCACGAATGCCCCGCAAAAGTTTCACCGAATATTTACCAAAAAATACAAACACTGGCGCTTAAGGCTCACCAAGCGATCGGCTGTCGGGGCGTTTCCCGATCGGATTTCCGTTATGACGATCGGCATTCCGAAAACGGCGAGATTGTCTGGCTCGAGGTCAACACCCAGCCGGGTATGACGCCGACGTCCTTGGTGCCTGAAATCGCCGCCCAGGCCGGGCACTCGTTTGGCGATTTGTTAAGTTGGATGGTGGAGGACGCTTCGTGTCTGCGTTGAAATGGGGACAGGGTAAGGAGAGGAGCGCGGCCGAGCCGGCGCTGTTCGGCCTGCCGTTGTCATCAGGCCATTTCGTGCTGCCGCGCGTGCTTCGCCGCCCTGTGCGTATTCTGGCCCGTCTCGGTGTTGGGGAATTCCAGGCGCCGCGCTTTTCCGCGGCGATGATGTCGGCTGTGCTGATCGCCTCAGGCAGTGCCTACGGCGCCTATCTCGGCGGCCACGTCGACGGCATCGTCCAGAGCATCACCGCCCGCACCGGCTTTGCCGTCGATCAGGTCAAGGTGGTCGGCAATCGCCAGACCTCGGAGATCGATATCCTCGACAGACTCGAACTCGACGGCTGGACGTCGTTGATCGGCTTCGATGCGGCGGCGGCGCGCGAGCGGATTTCCGGCCTGCCGTGGATCAAGGTCGCGGCGGTGCGCAAGGTCTATCCGCACACGCTGGAAGTGCGTGTCGAGGAGCGCGCCGCCTTCGCGCTTTGGCAGCAGGGTGACGAGCTGTCCGTCATCGAGAGGAATGGCGCCGTGATCGCGCCGTTCTCGGGCGGCAAGCAGGTGCTGCTGCCGCTGCTGATCGGCACCGGCGCGCCGGCGAGCGCGCCCGACTTTCTGGCCAAGATCGAAAAATATCCCGACCTCGCGAACCGGATCAAAGGCTATGTCCGCGTCGGTGAGCGGCGTTGGGACCTGAAACTGGATAATGGCATCACCGTCAAGCTTCCCGAGGACGGCGAGGATCAGGCGCTCGCCGAACTCGTCAAGATGGACCATGACAAGGGCCTGTTGTCGCGCGATATCGCCGCCGTCGACATGCGTCTGACCGACCGGCTGGTCGTGCAGTTGACGCCAGAGGCGGCGACGCAGCGCGAAGCCGCACTCAACGAAAAGCCCAAGAGCCTTAAGCGCAAGCCGGAGACGAAGATATGAGCTGGCTTGGCGGTCATGGCGATGCCTCGTCGCGCCGGTCCGGCACCCTGACGGTGCTGGATGTCGGTTCAAGCAAGGTCTGCTGCATGGTGGCCAAGCTGAAGCCGAGCGATGACGGCAAGCTGCTGCGTGGCCGCTCGCACCGGATCCAGGTGATCGGCATCGGCCATCAGAAATCGCAAGGCGTGAAGTCCGGCGTCGTCGTCGATCTCGATCGTGCCGAGCATGCCATCCGCCTTTCCGTCGATGCGGCCGAGCGCATGGCTGGCCTGACGGTCGATTCGCTGATCGTCAACATGACCGCCGGCCGGCTGAAGAGCGAAGCCTTCTCCGCCACCATCAACCTTGGCGGCCACGAGGCCGACGAGGCCGATATCAAGCGCGTTCTGGGCGCCGGCGCCAAGCAGGCGCTGAAGGCCGAACGCGAGGTGATCCATTCGCTACCCGTCGGCTTCTCGCTGGATGCAGAACGCGGCGTGCGCGATCCGCGCGGCATGGTCGGCGACGCACTCGGTGTCGACATGCATGTGCTGACCGGCGATGCCGCTCCGATGCGCAACCTGGAGCTTTCCATCAACCGTTCGCATCTATCGGTCGAGCGCATGGTGGCGACACCCTATGCCAGCGGCTTGGCGGCCCTGGTCGACGACGAACTGGAAATGGGCGCTGCCTGCATCGACATGGGTGGCGGCACGACGACGATCTCGGTGTTTTCGGAAGGCAAGTTCGTCCATGGCGATGCCATCGCCATCGGCGGCAACCATGTCACGCTTGACATGGCCAAGGGGCTTTCGACCTCGCTCGATGCCGCCGAACGGCTGAAGGTGATGCATGGTTCGGCGCTGCCCGGCAGCGCCGACGACCGCGACCTAGTCTCGATTCAGCCGATCGGCGACGATGGCGATGTGCCTTTGCAGATCCCGCGCTCGGTGATGACGCGCATCGTGCGCGCCCGCATCGACGAGACGCTGGAACTGCTGCGCGATCGGCTGAACAAGTCCGGCTACGGCAATGCGGTGGGCAAGCGTGTCGTTCTGACCGGCGGCGCCAGCCAGCTTGCCGGCCTGCCGGAGGCAGCGCGCCGCATCCTGGGGCGTAATGTGCGCATCGGCCGTCCGCTCGGCGTGGCCGGCCTGCCCGAAGCGGCGAAGGGGCCGGCGTTCTCGGCCGCGGTGGGGCTTCTGATCTACCCGCAGATGGCGAGCTTCGAGAGCCATCCGGCAAAAGGAATTTCCGGTCTCAGAATGACTGGAACGGGCGGAAAACTGCATCGCATGAGTCAGTGGTTGAGAGACAGTTTCTAATTGACGGGGACAGCCCCATAGGCGGCCGCGGCGGCGAAGCGGCGTGAAAGGCAAAGGACGGAGACAATGACCATCAATCTGCAAAAGCCGGACATCACCGAGCTTAAGCCGCGCATCACCGTGTTCGGTGTCGGCGGCGGTGGCGGCAATGCCGTCAACAACATGATCACCGCCGGGTTGCGCGGTGTCGAGTTCGTGGTGGCCAACACCGACGCGCAGGCGCTGACCATGTCGAAGGCAGGCCGCCTGATCCAACTCGGCGCGCACGTCACCGAGGGCCTCGGCGCCGGCTCGCAGCCGGAAGTCGGCCGTGCGGCGGCGGAAGAGTGCATCGACGAGATCCTCGATCACTTGACCAACACCCATATGTGCTTCGTCACCGCCGGCATGGGCGGCGGCACCGGCACAGGTGCTGCTCCGGTCGTTGCCCGCGCAGCGCGCGAAAAGGGTATCCTCACCGTCGGCGTCGTCACCAAGCCGTTCCATTTCGAAGGCCAGCGCCGCATGAAGACAGCGGACTTCGGCATCGAGGAACTGCAGAAGTGCGTCGATACGCTGATCGTCATCCCCAACCAGAACCTGTTCCGGCTGGCCAATGACAAGACCACCTTCGCCGACGCCTTCGCCATGGCCGACCAGGTGCTCTATTCCGGTGTTGCCTGCATCACCGACCTGATGGTCAAGGAAGGCCTGATCAATCTCGACTTCGCCGACGTGCGCTCCGTCATGCGCGAGATGGGCAAGGCGATGATGGGCACCGGCGAAGCTTCGGGCGAGGGCCGTGCGATGGCCGCCGCCGAAGCGGCGATTGCCAACCCGCTTCTCGACGAGACCTCGATGAAGGGCGCAAAGGGCCTGCTGATCTCGATCACCGGAGGCCGCGACCTGACGCTGTTCGAAGTCGATGAGGCCGCAACCCGTATCCGCGAGGAAGTCGACCAGGACGCCAACATCATCCTGGGCGCCACCTTCGACGAGGAACTCGAGGGCGTCATCCGCGTCTCGGTGGTTGCTACCGGCATCGACAAGTCGGCGGCTGAAATCGCCGCGGCGCCGATCTCGATCCGCACGGCGCCTCCGAAGCCGGCCAGCCGCCCGGCCGTTGCCGCACCGGAAAGCCGCCCGGCTCCGGTCCAGCAGACCGCGTACGAACCGCGTGCCATCGACCCGGTCGCCGAAGCCATCCAGTTGGCCGAGGCAAATGCCGCGGCCATGGCACAGGCGCGTCCGGCTCCGGTCGCTCACGCCGAAGATTTCCGCCCGCAGAGCAAGATCTTCCAGGCGCCGCCAGCACAGCCGATGCCGCAGCCGGTGGTCCAGCAGATGCAGCCGGCTCCGCAGCCGCGCGAGATGCTGCGCGAAGCCCCGCAGCCGGTTGCCATGGCGCCGCAGCGCATGCCGCGCGTCGAGGACTTTCCGCCCGTCGTCAAGGCCGAGGTGGATGCCAAGAGCCGCCCGGCCGACCACGAGAACAACAGCGGACCGATGGGCCTGCTGAAGCGCCTGACCAACGGACTGACCCGCCGCGAAGAAGAGCCTGCACGGCTGCAGCCGGCGCAGCCACGCGAACCCAAGCTGCGCCAGGCCGCACCCGAAGTGCGCCGTCTTGCCAGCCAGGACGCGCAGCTCTACGCACCGCGCCGCGGCCAGCTCGACGACCAGGGCCGCCTGACACCGCAGGTGAGGGCGACTCAGGAAGACGATCAACTGGAGATTCCGGCGTTCCTGCGCCGCCAGGCCAACTGATTGGTAAACGGACTGTAATAGTTGTTAACAGGCAAGCGAGGAATCGCTTGCCTGTTAACGTTTTAAATGGTGTGATTTCAATAACTTACACAGTCGCGTCTATCCCGGTTCGCGGTTACACAGAGTAAGAAACCGTGATTTGGAGTCTCCCTGCACGAACACTATCTTCGCTGCCTACCATCGTCGGTTTGCCGGGATTTCGGGGGAAGTTGCCCTGCTTGCCGATTCACACAAGAGCCGCGCCCTCGGGCTGGAGAAGCGGACCTAGGCATTACGGGCTTATGGGGATTGTTTTGCACGACTATCAGACGACATTGAAGACGCGCGCGTCGCTTACCGGCACCGGCGTCCACAGCGGCAAGGAAGTTTCCATCAGCTTCATGCCGGCGGATGCCGACACCGGCATCGTTTTCCAGCTTTTCAGCGGTGCGGAGCAGGGCCGCGAGTTCCGGGCCTTGGTCTCGGAAGTCGGCGCCACCGACCTGTGCACCATGCTTGGTGATCCCGCCGGCGAGCACATCGCCACGGTCGAGCACATCATGGCTGCGTTGCTCGGGCTCGGTATCGACAATGTCGCCATCGAGATCGATGGTTCCGAGGTTCCGATCTTCGATGGCAGCGCCATGGCGTTCGTCGAAGCCATCGACCAGGCGGGCATCGAGACGCTGTCGGTCAAACGGCGCTATATCAGGGTCATCAAGCCGGTCCGCATCGAGAATGGCGCCTCGTGGGCAGAATTCAGGCCCTATGACGGCACCCGTTTCGAGATCGAGATCGACTTCGAAAGCCCGGCAATCGGCCGTCAGCTGTTCGCCTCCGACCTCAATGCCGATATTTTCCGCCGCGACATTGCGCGCGCCCGCACCTTCGGTTTCATGAAGGACGTCGAGCGGTTGTGGGCCGCCGGCTACGCGCTCGGCTCCTCACTGGAGAATTCGCTGGTGATCGGTGACGACAACCGCGTCATCAACATGGGCGGCCTGCGCTATCCCAATGAATTCGTGCGCCACAAGACGCTGGACGCCATGGGCGACCTGGCTTTGGCCGGCGCCCGCTTCATCGGCTGCTTCCGCTCCTATCGCGGTGGCCACAGGATGAATGCCGCGGCACTGCGCCGCCTGCTGTCGGATCGCACCGCGTTCGAAATCGTCGAGACGACACGCCGGGAGCGTGGCCGCAGCGCCGAGATGAACGCTGTCAACGCGCCGCTCTACGCGCCCTGGATGATCTGATTTTCTTATTTTTTCGTGTTCCATGACAGCCGGCCAGTGTTGCAGGAATGCACCACCCGTCGGTGAAATTGCACTGATGTTCAAGCTGTGTCCGGCCGCCACAAAAATGCGCGATTGGCCGGAGATAGCGTTGCCGGGCAAGGCGGTAATGGTTTATGGCTGCTGCCGTCGATTAGTGCATGGCGCTCAAAAGTGGGGACCAGTTTTGAGACAATGGCGTGCAGCAGACATTAAAATAACGCCGAAAGGGCGGAATCCAATCATGTTCTTCAAGCGAGTCGGTCAATTGAAAGCGCCGCAGAGGGCTGTTTTCCTGGCGCTTTCGGTGGTTGTTCCATCGCTCTTCCTGTCGGCCTGCATGTCGTCGGAGAAAGATATCGACCTGTCGACCTATGTCGACCAGACCGAACCGGCCGATGTTCTCTACAATCAGGGCCTTGCCAACCTCAACGCCGGACGCCTTCAAGAGGCGAGCCGCAAGTTCGACGCTGTCGACCGCCAGCATCCCTATTCGGAGTGGGCCCGCAAATCGATGGTGATGGGCGCTTTCGCCGACTATCGCCAGGGCAATTACGACGAGGCGATCGGCTCGGCCAAGCGCTATCTCACGCTCTATCCGTCGACCGACGACGCGGCTTACGCGCAGTACATCATCGGCTTGAGCTACTACCGCCAGATCAAGGACGTGACGCAAGACCAGAAGGAAGCGCGTCAGACCGTGCAGACGATGCAGGATCTGGTGACGCGCTGGCCGACATCGGAATATGTCGACGACGCCAAGGAAAAGATCCGCTTCGCCAACGATCAGCTGGCCGGCAAGGAGATGCAGATCGGCCGCTACTATCTCGAACGCCGTGAATACATCGCCGCCGTCAAGCGCTTCCGCACCGTGGTGGAGAATTATTCCAACACGCGCCATGTCGAGGAGGCACTCGCCCGCCTGACCGAAAGCTATTATGCGATGGGCCTGACCTCCGAGGCGCAGACCGCCGCTGCCGTGCTCGGTACCAACTACCCCGACAGCTCGTGGTACAAGGACTCCTACAAGCTCTTGCAGAGCAATGGGCTTGCACCGCGCGAAAATGCCGGCTCGTGGATATCCAAGGCCGGGAAGATGATCACCGGCGCCTGACCCTAAGCAGACTTCGCGGATTTCGCCTACGCGCCGTCCGCTTGGTTTTCCTGGTTTGTCGCGGGTTGTTGTCGCAAAACCGCAAGGCACTTTTGAGTAACCTGCTTGGAGCCATTCGGACCGAAGCGTGCATGGCGCTTTTTCGGATTGATCCGGTGCTCAAACAAAAAGATAGTGCGGCGCTGCGACTGCAAATGGTCGCGTGCCGTTCTAGATTCGGGTTCTGATGCTTTCCAGACTGTCGATCCGCGATATCGTCCTGATCGAGAAGCTGGATATCGACTTCCAGCCGGGTCTTTCCGTGCTGACCGGCGAAACCGGTGCCGGCAAATCCATCCTGCTCGATGCCTTGTCGCTGGCGCTCGGCGCGCGCGGCGACGCATCGCTTGTGCGCCATGGCGCTGCGCAAGGACAGGTCATCGCCGTCTTCGACGTGCCGCGCAACCATCCGGCCCGCATGCTGCTTGCCGACAACGCCATCGAGGATGACGGCGACATCATCCTGCGCCGTTTGCAGACAGCGGATGGCCGCACCCGCGTCTTCGTCAACGATCAGCCCTCAAGCGTCACCTTGATGCGCGATGTCGGCCGCGCGCTGGTCGAGATCCATGGCCAGCACGATGAACGCGCGCTGGTCGATCCCGGTGCGCACCGCGAGGTGCTCGACGCTTTCGGCGGCCATTTCGGCGCTGTTCGCTCGACGGGCGAGGCATGGCGGCACTGGCGCGCCTGCGAGCAGGAGCTGTCGCGACACCGTGCCAAGGTGGCGGCGGCCGCGCGCGAGGCCGACTATTTGCGCGCAGCGGTCGCGGAACTGACGAAGCTCGATCCGCAGCCGGGCGAGGAGACCGATCTCGCAGAATTGCGCGCGTCGATGATGCGGGCCGAAAAGATCGCATCGGAAATCCATGATGCGCAGGATGTGCTGTCCGGCCCGTCCTCGCCCTTGCCGCAATTGGCGAGCCTGCTGAGACGGCTGCAGCGCAAGGTGACTGAGGCGCCGGGCTTGCTCGATGACGTGGTCAAGTCGCTCGACGAGGCGATGCTGTCGCTCGACGCGGCGCAATCGGGCGTCGAGGCAGCGCTGCGCGCCACCGAATATGATCCGCAACGGCTGGAGAAGGCGGAGGAGCGGCTGTTCTCGCTGCGCGCCGCCTCGCGCAAGCACAGCGTCGCCGTCGATGACCTGGCGCAGCTGCGCGACACGATGGTTGCCGACCTTGCCGATCTCGATGCCGGCGAGGAACGCCTGCACGGGCTGGAAAAGCAGGCCGCAGCGGCGCGCGAGACCTATGACATCGCCGCCGCACAGCTATCCTCGCTTCGTCATGCCGCGGCTATCGGTCTGACCAAGGCGGTCATGGCGGAATTGCCGGCGATGAAGCTCGAACGCGCCGCTTTTATCGTGGAGATGAAAAGCGAGGCCGAGAGCCGCATGGAAGAGGGCATTGACCAGATCGAGTTCTGGGTGCGCACCAACCCAGGCACGCGGCCCGGGCCGATGATGAAGGTCGCGTCCGGCGGCGAGCTTTCGCGTTTCCTTTTGGCGCTGAAGGTAGCGCTGGCCGATCGTGGCTCGGCGCCGACGCTGGTCTTCGATGAAATCGACACCGGCGTGGGCGGCGCCGTCGCGGACGCCATCGGCCAGCGGCTGGCGCGGTTGTCGAAGCGCGTCCAGGTGCTCTCGGTGACGCATGCGCCACAGGTGGCGGCGCGCGCGGCGACTCATTTCCTGATCTCCAAATCCGGTACCACCGACCGTGTCGCCACCGGCATTGCCGAGATGGACCGGCCGGCGCGGCAGGAAGAGATCGCGCGCATGCTGGCCGGCGCCACCATCACCGACGAGGCCCGCGCCGCCGCCGAGCGGCTGCTGCGTGAGAACACTGTCGCTTCCTGACGACGCTGCTTCTCGATCGGGATTGCTTCCAGCTGGTCAAATCCGGCGGCCCAACAGAGTCAGCATATGGCTCCATCCCGCTGTTTAGGCGTGGTTTTGTCAGAATTTCAGCTCCCGTCCATCCGAATCCTGATCTATTGTCCCGAGCCAACAGCAGCCAGGTGCAAAACCATGTCCGAGAAGCCAGTTGATGCCCTGACCGAAATCGAGGCCGAAGCCGAGCTGAAGCGCCTGGCGGAACAGATCGCCGAGCACGACCGGCGTTACCACACCGAAGACGCGCCTGTTATCTCGGACGCTGAGTATGACGCGCTGGCGCGGCGCAATCTCGCCATCGAGGAGCGCTTTCCGGCGCTGGTGCGCGAAGATTCGCCCTCGCGCAGAGTTGGTGCGGCACCGGCGGAAGGCTTTACCAAGGTGCGCCATGCGGTGCCGATGCTCAGCCTCGCCAAGGCCTATACAGACCAGGATGTCATCGATTTCATCGAGCGTGGCCGGCGGTTCTTCGACCGCGACAAGGATCTCGACATCGCCTTCACGGCCGAGCCGAAGATCGACGGGCTGTCGGCTTCGCTGCGCTACGAAAAGGGCGCATTCGTGCAGGGTGCGACGCGCGGCGACGGTGCCGTCGGCGAGGATATCACCGCCAATTTGAGGACGATTGCCGACATCCCGGCGAAACTGAAAGGCTCGGGCTGGCCCGAAATCATCGAGATCCGTGGCGAGGTCTACATGACCTATGCGGAATTCGAAGCGTTGAAGCAACGCTCGGCGGCAGTCGGCGGCCAAGATTACGTCAATCCGCGCAACACGGCGGCCGGGTCGCTGCGCCAGAAGGATCCGTCCGTCACCGCCAGCCGCAACCTCAAGTTCTTCGCCTATGCCTGGGGCTACACGACAGCGGATCCTGCTCCGACCCAGTATGATTCGGTACAGAAGTTCGCGGAGTGGGGATTCAAGATCAGTCCTCTGATGGTACGGGCGAAATCGGCCGATGACCTGATCGAGCATTATCATCGGATCGAGGAGCAGCGCTCGGCGCTGGGCTACGACATCGACGGCGTCGTCTACAAGGTCGACCAGTTGGAGCTGCAGCGCAGATGGGGCTTCGTCACCGGCGAGCCGCGCTGGGCCGTCGCGCACAAATTTCCGGCCGAACAGGCGATGACGACGGTGCTCAAGATCGATATCCAGGTCGGCCGCACGGGCACGCTGGCGCCGGTTGCGCGGCTGGCGCCGGTCACGGTCGGCGGCGTCGTGGTCGAGAACGTCACGCTGCATAATGAGGACTACATCAAGGGCCTGGACAGCACCGGCCAGCCGATCCGCGACGGCATCGACGTGCGCATCGGCGACACGGTGGTGATCCAGCGGGCCGGCGATGTCATTCCGCAGATCGTCAGCGTCGTCATCGACAAGCGGCCGCCCGATGCCGTGCCATACGAGTTCCCGCACACCTGTCCGATCTGCGGTTCGCCGGCGACGCGCGAGATCAACGAGAAGACCGGCAAGGAAGACTCCCGCCGGCGCTGCACCGGCGAACTGATTTGTCCGGCGCAGGCGGTGGAAGGATTGCGCCACTTCGTGTCACGTGGCGCCCTGGATATCGAAGGCCTGGGAGCGGAGAACATAGACACTTTCTTCAATGCGGGATTGATCAAGACTGCCGCCGATATCTTCACGCTGAGGGATCGCCGTCCGGCGGTCACCAGAGCACTCGCTGAACGGCGCGAGGAGCAGGCGAGGCAGCGCGAGGCCGCATCGGGCAAGACGCGCAAGAATGTGCGCAGCGTCGAGGACCGCAATTACGAAGGGCTCGACAAGCTGTTCGCGGCGATCGACTCGCGCCGCGAGCCGGAGCTCGACCGCTTCATCTTCGCGCTCGGCATCCGCCATATCGGGGAAACCACGGCCGCAGTGCTTGCCCGGACGTTCTCGACCATCGAGGAGCTGATCCGCGTCGGCAAGGCGACGGCGGCCGCTGCCGATCCGCACAGTGTTTTTCCATCGGTCAACGGCATCGGCGACACGGTTATCAATGCGCTGCGCGATTTCTTCGGCAATCAACGCAATGACGTCGTGCTCGACGCGCTGCTCAAGCAGGTCAGGCCGAAGCCCTATATCGTCAACGTCTCGGCCGACAGCGAGGTCGCCGGCAAGACGATCGTATTCACAGGCTCACTGGAGAAGATGACACGCTCCGAAGCCAAGGCGATGGCGGAGCGTCTCGGCGCCAAGGTCGCAGGCTCGGTTTCGGCGAAGACCGATCTTGTCGTGGCCGGCCCCGGTGCCGGCTCCAAGCTGAAGCTCGCCAGCGAACACGGCATCGAGGTGATCGACGAGGACGCCTGGCTGGCGCGGATCGGCAAGGCATGACTGGATCGTTCACCGGCTTCGGCCCCAAAGCCATTCCGTTCCTTAAGGCGCTGGATTTCCACCAGAGCCGCGAGTGGTTCCTGGAGAATCGCGATATTTTCGAAAAGGATTTGCGCGATCCCTTCGGCGATCTTGTCGAGACGCTGACGGAGCGCTTCGCGAAGGCCGACATCGGCCTGCGCGGCGACCGCAAGAAATCACTGTTCCGGATCAATCGCGACGTGCGCTTCGCCAAGGACAAGCGGCCCTACAACCGGCATCTGTCGGCCATCCTGTCGCCCGACGGCACGAAGATGGAGCAGGGGGTGTTCTACGTCCATATCGGGCTGGAGCGCTGCTTTGCCGGCGTCGCCTGGTGGCAGCCGGAGCCGGCGCTGCTGCTGGCGATGCGAAAAGCCATCGCGACAAAGCCGGACAGGTTTCGTGCCCTGGTGGCGGCGTTGAAGAACAACCGTCTTGAACTCGAGACGGAAGGCTGCATGAAGCGCACGCCACGCGGCTTCGAGCATGTCAGCGATGCTGATCTGGTCGCCGCCATCCGCAACCGGCATTTTGTCGTCCAGCACCTCATCGATCAGGCGGGAATCCATACGGCTGATCTGGTAGACGAGCTCGTCGATTTCACCTTGCGTGCCAAGCCGCTGCTCGACTGGGGCCGAGCGATCGAGGGCAAGGTTTCGGAGCATTGAGCCACCCCGTAGCCGTTTCGGGCTTCAAGTCGAAGCGAGGGCCGATGCACGGCCTGGTTGCTTTGTGAGGGCAGTTATGCTATGTATTTGGTTATGGTGCTGATTTGCGCCAACGACCCGCCACAGAGGCGGGTTTTGCGTTTCAGGCCCCGGCGCCGTCCAGCACAGCCGTTGCAGCACAGGCACGTGCGCCTGCACGGGGCCAACTGAATCAGGGAATCACACGGCGCGCGTATCGCGGCCTTGCTAGATCAGGACATATCAGTTTCGCTGATTTGTTGGCTCAAGCGAATTCGTCTGACTTTTCAACCGCGCACCCCTAAATACCGGCGCGACGTTAGGAATGTGACATGTCGGCTGAGACCTTGACTACGAATTCCGTGAACAGCGATTTCTGGCAAGGTGTTCGGCTCTCGATGCCTGTCGTGGTGGCGTCGGCGCCGTTCGCGGTGTTGTTCGGCGCGCTCGCCGTCGACAATGGCTTCTCGGTCCTCGAAGCCTTCCTGATGAGCGCGCTGATCTTCGGTGGCGCCAGCCAGATGGTCGGCATCCAGCTGTTTGGCCAGCATGTGGCGCCGTGGTTGATCGTGCTGTCGATCTTTGCCGTCAATTTCCGCCATGTGCTCTATTCCGCCGGCATCGGCCGGCGCATCGCGCACTGGCCCGTCATCAGCCAAGCGCTCGGCTATTTCATCCTTACCGATCCGCAGTTCGCGGTGGCCGAGGCGAGGGCGCAATCCGGCCAGACGGTCGGCTTTGCCTGGTATCTGGGACTTGGACTGCCGGTCTACCTGTTCTGGATCGTCGAAAGTGCGCTTGGCGCGGTGTTCGGCAAGCTTATCCCCGACACGCATGCGCTGGGCATCGACTTCCTGCTGCCGATCTATTTTCTTGGTCTGGTGCTGGGCTTCCGCAAGCGGCCGCTGTGGCTGCCGGTGGTCATCGCCAGTGGCGCCGCCTCGATCATCGCCTACAAGACGGTGGGCTCGCCCTGGCATGTCTCGATCGGCGCGATTGCCGGTGTGCTGCTGGCGGTCATCCTGCCTCCCCACCACAGCGGCGTGAAGGCACGGCCATGAGCACGACATTCTGGATTATCATCGCCGGCGCGATCGCCACCTATCTCACGCGCATTGGTGGGCATCTGGTCATCTCCCGCTTCGACACCATCCATCCGCGCGTCGAGGCAGGCCTCAATGCCGTGCCGGCGGCGGTGCTGACGACGCTGGTGGCGCCGGAGCTGTTGAATGCCGGACCGGCGGAATGGGCAGCGTTGGTCGTCACATCAGTGGTTTCGCTGCGTGGCGGACTGATGTCGATGTTCCTGGCGGGGGCTGCGGTGCTGATCGTCGCTCGGCAGATCGTCGGGTGATCGACTTTTACCTTCGCGATAAGCCACGCATGCGCTTCGTCTAAGCGCCGACGAGCAGGCGAACGCAAACCCTCGTCAGGGGCGCTTCCTGAACATCGCAGCGACCCGGACCACGCCCAGCCAGATCGACTCCGACCTCTCCTGATGGGCGCGGCGTACGGCGCCAGCATAGATGATCTCACGCTGTTTGGGCGTCAGCGCGTTAAGTTCGATGGGCCGACGGCCGAAGGGTTCAGATACCATTTCGATCTCCGTGGCTGGCTGTCTTGATCGGTGCCAACACCGGCAATTTACGTGATGCGATTCATCACATACAATGAATAATCAAGATGTCTTTATTCTCTAGGAGAGATGGATGGACCTGTCGGATCTCCGCATTTTCCGCATGGTGGTGCGCGAGGGCGGAATCACCAGGGCGGCGGAAAAGCTGTTTCGTGTGCAGTCGAACGTGACCACACGCGTCCGGCAGCTCGAAGAAGATCTGGGTGTGCGGTTGTTTATCCGCGAGGGCAAGCGATTGCACGTGTCGCCTGCCGGCCGACGGTTGATCGAATATGCGGACCGGTTGTTGGCGCTTGCGGAGGAGGCCCGAACAGCAGTGCTTGATCCGCGCCCACGCGGCACTCTGCGGCTTGGCGCCATGGAAAGTACCGCCGCGGCTCGACTTCCTGGTCTCCTCGCCGAGTACCACGCATGCTATCCCGAAGTAGAGATCCAACTGCGCACCGGCAACCCGCAGGTTCTCGCGGCCGCAATGCTTGCCGGCGAACTCGACGCCGCGCTCGCAGCCGAGCCAATCGCCGACAATCCGTTCGAAAAACAACCTGCATTTCGAGAGGAATTGGTCATTGTCTCGGCGGCATCGCGCGTTTCAGTCGAGAACCGCCTTGATATGCCCAAAACCATGATTGCCTTTGAACATGGCTGCCCGCATCGCAAGAGACTGGAAGAATGGTATACGCGCCGAGGGTTTATGGCCGAGCAAATCATTGAACTCGGTTCATACCATGCCATGCTTGGTTGCGTGGTTGCTGGTATGGGCATAGCGCTGATGCCGAAAAGTGTGCTTTCGGGTTTTCCTGAATGCGGCAGGCTGCGGCTGCATGAACTACCTTCGGAAGAAGACAATGCACTCACAGTATTGTTCTGGCGCAAGGGGGCCAGTTCTCCCAATGTTCAGGCTTTGCGGGAGATGCTTGCAAAACAAGGCCCCCCAATCTCAGCCAAAACAGCCACTGCGACTACTGCTTGAGATCGTGCGGCAGCGGCGCCGTCGCTTTCTCCAACCAGGCCAGCGTCTCGCCGTCGAGCATCGGTCCGATCTCGGCCAGCACGCGCGCATGATAGGTGTCGAGCCAATGCAGTTCGTCGCGCGTCAGCAAATCCGATCGCACCAGCCTGGTATCGATCGGCGCCAGCGTCAGCGTCTCGAAGCCGTGCATGGCGATGTCGCCGCCCTCGATCGCTTCGGCCGGCGTGACCAGAATGAGGTTCTCGATGCGAATGCCGTAGGCACCTTCCTTGTAGTAGCCCGGCTCGTTGGACAGCATCATGCCTTCCAACAGTTTTTCGGTGCCGGTGCGGGCAATGCGCTGCGGCCCTTCATGCACGGCCAGATACGAGCCGACGCCATGGCCGGTGCCGTGGGCGAAGTCGCAGCCGTGCTTCCACAGCGCCATGCGGGCGACGGCATCGATTTCCGAGCCGCGCGTGCCGGCGGGGAAGCGCAGTGTGGAAATGCCGATCATGCCTTTCAGCACCAGCGTGAAACGCTCGCGCATCTCCTCAGTCGGCTGGCCGATCGGCACGGTGCGCGTGATGTCGGTGGTGCCGTCCTGATACTGCGCACCGGAATCGAGCAGGAACAGTTCGCCGGCCTTAAGCTTTCGGTTGGTGGCGCGCGATACGCGGTAGTGCATGATGGCGCCGTTCGGGCCGGCGCCGGAAATGGTGTCGAAGGCGACGTCGCGCAGCGGCATCTGGGTTTCTTCACCTGTCTGCCGGCGCGTCTCCTCCAGCCTGGTGACGACGGATATCTCGTCGAGCGAGCCGGGCTTCTGCCGCTCCAGCCAGCACAAAAGCTTCGCCACGGCGGCGCCATCACGGCGATGCGCGGCGCGCGAGCCGTTGATCTCGGCCTGGTTCTTGGTGGCCCGCGGGATGCGGGCGGGGTCGGGTGCCGCAACCACCGTGCCGCCATTGGCCTCGACCAGCATGCGCAGCCTGTCGGCTGCCAGCACGGGGTCGAGCGCGATTTTCGCGCTACTCTTTGCGAGGGCCACGATCGCCGCTTCGAATTCGCTGGGCTCATGCGGTTCGGCGAGCTGGGTGAGGTAGGCCGCGACCTGACGCGAGAATTTGCGCCGGTCCATGAAAAGCTGGTGCGACCCGTCGGCGGCGAGGATTGCGAAACCAAGAGCCAGCGGCGTGTGCGGCACGTCGCCGCCTCGAATGTTGAAGGCCCAGGCGATGGAGGAGGGGTCGGTCAGCACGGCGTGGGTGGCGCCCTCCTTGGCGATCGCGGCCGCCAGACGCGCCAGCTTGTCCTTGGCGAGCTCACCGGCAAAGCCGATCGGGTGAAGTTCGACGGGTGCCACCGGCGCGTCGGGCTGGTCCTTCCAGACGATGTCGATCGGGTTCCTGTCGAGCGGCACCAGCACGGCGCCTGACTTGTCGGCCGAGGCCTGCAGCGCCTTGACGTCGCTGATCGTGTGCAGCCATGGGTCGAAGCCAAGCCGCGCGCCCTTGCCGAGGTTTTCCTTGAGCCAGACGGCGGGCGGGTTATCGACCAGGCTTTCGATTGCAAAAATGTCGAGATCGACCTCGCCCCGCACCTGCAGCGTGTAACGCCCGTCGACGAAGACGAAGGCGCGGTCGCGCAGGACGATGGCGACGCCGGCCGAGCCACTGAAGCCGGTCAGCCATTTCAACCGCGCCGAACGATCGGCGACATATTCACCCTGGTGCTCGTCGGCGCGCGGCACGATGAAGCCATCCAGCCCGTTGGCTTCAAGCCATTGGCGCAGCAGCCCCACGCGCGGTTTGCCGACGGCCGGGTCGCCCGCGGAATCGAAGGTCTGGAACATGGTGGCCTCCTGCAGTCAGCACAACCGTAGCGTAAGGTCGCGGAAACCGGAATCGATTTCCGGCAGCGGCAAATTGCTACGGCATCGCTTGGCTGACAACCGGCGGACCTTGGTCCAAGCTCGTTGTCGGCTTCAATGTTTGAGGTGGATCGTCACCCAGCCTTCGCGATGCAGGGTCCTGACATGCCGGAAGTTCTGGCCGACATAGGCCGAGACGACGGCGTCGCGCTGCCGCTCGAGGATGCCCGACAGCACGATCGAGCCACCGAGGGCGATGTGATCGGCCATTTGCGGGGCCAGCCGCATCAGCGGCCGTGCCAGTATGTTGGCGACGATGAGATCGAAAGGCGCGCGTTTGCCGAAGATCGGGTGGTGAAAGCCTGGAGCGGTCACCGTTTCCACCAGCGCCTTGACGTGGTTGAGCCGCGCATTGGCGGCCGCCACTCTCACCGCCACAGGATCGATGTCGGTGGCCAACACGGGAATACGCGCCAGCTTGGCGACGGCAATTGCCAGCACAGCACTACCGGTGCCGAGGTCGAGCGCGTTGCGCGGGTGCTCGCGCCGGACCACTTTTTCCAGCATTTCCAGGCAGCCGGCCGTGGTGCCGTGGTGACCGGTGCCGAAGGCGAGGCCGGCCTCTATCTCGATTGCGAACTCGCCGCTATGGCGTTTTTTGCGATCATGCGAGCCGTGGACGAAGAAACGGCCAGCGCGCACCGGCTTCAGCCCTTCCAGCGAGCGTGCCACCCAGTCGATGTCAGGCAGGCTCTCGCGCTCGATCGGCTTCGACAGGGAAAGGCCAGCAAGGATGTCCTTCAAGCGGGCCTCGACCGCATCGACGTCGCCATCGGCGTAGAGCGACACTTCGTGGATGTCATTGTCCTCGTCGACCTCAAGCAGGGCGATTGGCAGGCCTTCATCCTCGAAGGCCGCTTCGAGCGCATCGAAAATGCGGATCGACTCGATCTTTCCGATGGAGAAGTAGAGGCGCGTCTGGGTCATGAAATGATGATCAGCTTTTCGCCGCCAGCAGCTTCAGCTTGGTCATGGCCGTTTCCGAACTTTCGCCATAGGCGATGGTGCCGGCAAAGTCACCCTTGGCGTTGAGCAGCAGCACCGAAGCCGTGTGGTCCATCGTGTAGTCGCCGTCGCCCGTGTCGACCTTCTTCCAGTAGATGCCGAACGACTTGGCCATGGCATGGACCTTGTCTGGATCGCCTGTGATGCCTGTGATCCGATCGGAGAAATTGCTGACATAGGCGTTCACCACCTCTGGCGTGTCGCGCTCCGGATCGATCGAGACGAAATAGGCGTGCAGGTTCTTGCCGTTGTCGCCGAGCGTCTTCAGCCAACCGGCCAACTCGAACAGCGTGGTCGGGCAGACCTCGGGGCAATGGGTGAAGCCGAAGAAGACGACGCTGGGCTGACCCCTGAAGGCAGCCTCGGTGATCGGCGCGCCTTTCTGGTCGACCAAGGTAAAGGCGGCGCCGAAAGGCTCGCCGCCATAGTGGCCACGGTACCAGTCGAAGGTCAGCCAGCCGATGCCGGCCGCCATCAGGACGAGAATGCCGATCAGGATAGAACGCATCATCAGTAAGGTCCGTCTTGCAATTTCTTCGGCGTGCCGGCCAAGACCAGGCGAGCCCTTGGTTCGGCGAACAGTCTTAGCGGTTTGACCGGGTACACGCAAAGGTGCCGCGTTGACGCAACCGGCCATGGCGGATGCGGCGTTTTCATCCGGTGCCGCCGCTTGCAATGCCGTGCTCTTCGCCCCACCTGAGACCGGCAAACTCGAACCCCGGAGGCTATCTTGCAAGGATCGATTGGGCGAAAACTGCTCGGCGGCGCCCTAGCCGCGTGCCTTGTCCTCGGCGCCGGTGCGGCCCTTGCCGATGAAGTCGGCAAGGTCGGGGTCGATTGGCTCGGCAACGACATCGTCGTCGAGGCGATCAAGGATCCGAAGGTGGAGGGCGTGACCTGCCACGTCTCCTATTTCGATCGCGGCATCATCGATCGCCTGCACAAGGGCAACTGGTTCGAGGATCCGTCCGATTCTTCGATCTCCTGCCGCCAGACCGGTCCGATCATCATCGGCGACATCGACATGAGCGAACGCGGCGAGGAAGTGTTCAAGCAAGGCATCAGCCTGATCTGGAAGAAGCAGGTGGTGAACCGCATCTACGACAAGGCCAACGAGACGCTGATCTATCTCTCGCATTCGCGCCAGGTTCAGAACGGCTCGGCCAAAATGTCGGTCACCACCGTGCCGCTCTATGGCCAGAACGTGGTGTGGAGCAAAGGCAAGCCTCAATAGGGGCTTCAGCTCTTTCGCGGAACCGGTAGACGGACGATTGGTCCCGCTTGCGGGACCAATCGCTCTGACGTAAAGCCGCCGGCATGGATCGTTCCGAAAATCTCGTCCCGAAGGATTCCGAGCCGCGCATCCATCCGACCGCGGAACTGAAGGCGTGCAAGCTCGGCCGCTATGCCTCGATCGGCGAGCGGGTGGTGCTGCGCGAGGTGAGCGTCGGCGACTTCTCCTATTTCGAACGCCATTCGGAAGCGATCTACACGACGATCGGAAAATTCTGCTCGATCGCCGCCAACAGCCGCATCAATGCTCTGGAGCATCCCATCGAGCGGCTGACACAGCACAAGGTCAGCTACCGGCCGAACGAGTATTTTCGCTGGCTGGGCGTCGATGCTGCATTCCGCGCACGGCGGCAGGCGAAAGCAGTCACCATCGGCCACGATGTCTGGATCGGCCATGGTGCGGTGATCATGCCCGGCGTCACCATCGGCAATGGCGCCGTCATTGGCGCCAACGCGGTGGTGACACAGGACGTGGCGTCCTATGCAATCGTTGCAGGCGTGCCGGCGAAGGCGCTCAGATCTCGCTTTCCGGCCGTCATCGCGGCCCGGATCGAAGCTCTCGCCTGGTGGGATTGGCCGGTCGAAAAGCTCGCCAGAGCGGTTCCCGACATGCAGGCAATGCCGATCGAGGCATTCCTTGACCGCTGGGAAAACGAGGGGGCCTGACCTTCCGCAGATGCGGCTCAGTTGGCGGCCAATCGACGCCCAAGGCTTACCGGATCGGCGTCTCGCCACGAAACAGCGGCTGGTGCGCCCGCATCAAGGCGGCAATCCGGTCGGCGACCTTTCGTACCGGCGGGGAGTGACGTTCCTCGTGATGGGTGACGATCCATTGGTCGGTTTCGAGCTCGGGGATAGGCTGAGCGACGCGAACCAGGCGCGGGTCGCCGTCACCGACGAAGCACGGAAAGACCGAAAGGCCGGCGCCGGCGGCCACCAGTTCGCGCACCGAATGGGTGTTGTTGCCGCGCACGGCGATGCGGTCGCCGTGATGGACCTGTAGCCAGCGCGCCGAGGCAATGTTCGCCCCATCGCCGGTGACGCCGACGAACAAGCCGGCGGCGATGCCATTGATCAGGTGGCGTCCGGAATAAATGGCATGGGCGACCTTGCCGCTCTGACGGCCGGCCAGCCACTGCTCGGTCGGGCGGTCGCTGCGGATACCGATGTCGGCGGCACGGCGACCGATGTCGACCCGGTCGGTGGTGGTGACGAGTTCCACTCTTATGCCGTCGTCGACCGTCCAGATCTCGCCGATATGGGCGGAAACGAAGGCCGAAGTCCACGGCCCGGCCGACACACGGACAATGCGGTCGGGCAGGCTTCCTTCGCGCCAGCGGGTCAGCGACTGCATTGCTGCCTCGACGTCTTCGGCGCGCCGCAGCAGTTCTTCACCGACCGGGGTCAGCCGGTAGCCGGTCTGCTGACGCACGAACAGCGGTTCGCCGACCTGCCTTTCGAGCGCGGTGACGCGTCGTCCAAGGGTGGCTGCGCTGAGGCGCGTGGTTCCTGTCGCTGCGCTCAAGCCACCCAGCCGCGCAACGACGAGAAACAATCTTAGATCGTCCCAGCCAATGTCCATTTTGCAGAAATGAAAAACTTCTTGCGACCGTGGCTGTAGCGCGAAGCCGGCATCACGCGCAAGTATGCAGGCATTGGAAGCATTGGACAATCCTGCTTGGCGGGATAGCGACAAGCGCTTCGGCTGGCCGACGAGCCAGCGCAATCCTTTCGATCGCGCATACGCTTCGCGCAGATGCTTTGCGCTTTCGACCAATCCGAGCGCGCGGCCATTTTGCGCGCCAAAGGAGACGATCATGTTGTATGAACTTCGATCCCATTTCGCCCGCTGGCTTGCCTATCGCCGGACGCTTGCGAGTTTGAGGCAGGCGCCGGACAGCACATTGGCGGATGCCGGCATTTCTCGCGAAGAGATCCGCGAGCGTGCCCGCCAAGCCAGCTTGCGATTTTGAGACAATGGAGGCGGGCATGCAGATGATGGAGCTTTGGGAAGGTCGCTCGGTACCGCGCATCGGGATTCGTCCAGCGCTTCAGGGGAACCGTTCTGCGCGCCCTCCGGAGTGAAACCCCTTCCGCCATGCGGGGGTGGCGCGGCGGAAGGGGCCGCTGTGAAGCGGGAGGAACAGGCACTCTTGCCTGCACCGTTACTGTGCCAGTAAACCAATAAAGTGTGGCTTTGCCGCAATTCTCCATATGCGTGCATTAAATTGTATTGTTTGCGCGGGGAACCTCGAGCGGTCGCCGATTGTTTCTCATCGCGGCAAGGGATTTCGATAGATGGAAAAGCATTTCACCAAGATCGCCAACTGGGTCGCCCATGTAACCGGCCTGCCGCTGACATTTGCCGTCTGCTGCCTGATCGTCGTCGTCTGGGCGATGACCGGTCCGTTCTTCGGCTTTTCGGATACTTGGCAATTGGTGATCAATACTGGCACAACCATCATCACCTTCCTGATGGTGTTTCTCATCCAGAACACCCAGAACCGCGACGGCGCAGCGATCCAGGCCAAACTCGACGAACTGATCCGGGTCGGCAAGGGCCACAACCACTTCATCGGTATCGAACACCTGACCGAATCCGAAGTCGAGGAAATCCGCGAGAAATGCGAGCGTGCGGCGAAGCGGCATGACGAGAATATCGCCGCCATGGCGGCCAAGAAGGCCGTGGAGCAGAAGCGCGGGTCGAAAAAGCACGCGGCCTGAAGATCAGCCTTTCATGAACGCCGCGAACGACTCCTTGTAGTCCGGGTGCCAGCGCGAGAGGGCAGGGCGGTTTTCGATGATGTCGCCGATCGCCCACGCCATGCGCTTCTCATCCAACGGCCGCGCCGCCTCATTGTCCGGGCACAAGATGTAAAAGTCGCCCCTGGTCAGCGATTCCAGCATGAAATCAATGACCTGTTCGCCGGTCCAGGCACCGGCCGGTTTTTCCGTCGCGCCTTCGGTCAGGCCGGTATAGGTGAAGCCGGGGATCAGCAGATGGGCTGCGACATGGGCGCCGGGTTCGTTGCGTAGTGCATGCGCCAGGCCTTCGGTGTAGGTCTTCACCGCGGCCTTGGAGACATTGTAGGCGAGGTTGCCGGGCGGCGTGGTGATGCCTTGCTTGGA
Organism: Mesorhizobium sp. M1050; assembly: GCF_040318715.1. Taxonomy (NCBI): domain Bacteria; kingdom Pseudomonadati; phylum Pseudomonadota; class Alphaproteobacteria; order Hyphomicrobiales; family Phyllobacteriaceae; genus Mesorhizobium; species Mesorhizobium sp. M1050. The sequence goes on from NZ_JAMYMV010000005.1 coordinate 159,752, forward strand.
GCCGGCGTTGACGATCAGGCCCGGCTTGGCCGAGGCCAGCATACGCGGCGCGAAGGCCCCGACGCCATGCACGACGCCCCAGAAATTGATGTCCAGCAGTCGTTTCCAGGCATCGCGATTTTCCCAGGGCTTTCCGGGATTGTCGCCGACGCCGGCATTGTTCATCAGCAGCGACACATCGCCGAAGCCGCCGAACGCCCGTTCGGCGAGGCGGTCCACCTCATCCGCCTTCGAAACGTCGGCGGCGACGGCAAGCACGGCATCATCTCCGGCAATCGCGGCGACGGCGCGCGAGGCGTCGTCAAGGCGCGCGCCTCCAATGTCGGCCAGCACGATCTTCATGCCCATCGATGCAAGCCGCTTGGCGGCCGCAAGACCGATGCCGCTGGCGGCGCCCGTGATGACGGCGGCGTTGCCTCGGCCAAGCGCGGGCAGGACTGTCTGGATCTCGGCGTCGGTGATCATGGGTGATGGTTCCTTGCTGCGATGGCGCCGAACTTAGCGCCCGAACGGGCTTGCGCAAGCCTCTGCTCGCCCTGTTTGGGTTGACCAGTCCGGTCGAGGCTGCGCATGTTGTCCCGGCAAAAGGAGCTTTTGCCCGGGGCAAACGGAGATTTCCTGATTGACGGACTGGGTCGCAATTCTCAGGGAACAGACCACCATCGGTGACCAGATGGGGCGCGAGGTGCCGCAGATGCTGGCCAACCCCGACATCAGCGAAGCGCAGGTGAAGACGCTGTTCTCGGCGCTGGAAAAACAGGCCGAATTCGTCGAGAAGCTGCGCATGGCGCTGGAAAAGTTCGGCCATGATTTCTCGATCATCAAGGCCGCGGAACGGCTGGAGGAGCGCTATGCCGACCTTGCCGCAGCAGTGGCGGAAAAGCTGAAGGCAATGCGCAAGTAGGAACTATTTTTCGAGCACCCGTGCGAAACGCCTATCCGGCACGAGCCATATCGTTGCGACCAGCACATACAGCGCGACGCCGATCCACTGGCTGACGAAGGTCAGCACGACGGCTGCGACGTAGATTGCCAGCGAGATCTTTCCCTTGCGGTCACGGCCCAATGCCTTGGCAAAAGCGGTGTCGTTGCCGTGCAGGCGATGCAGCGCGGCGGCCAAGATCGAATAGGCGATGGCGCACAGCACCAAGTCGATGCCGTAGACGGCGACCGGCACCGGCGCAAAGTGGTTCTCGCCCATGAAGGCCGTCGTCACCGGCATCAGCGACAGCCAGAACAGCAGGTTGAGGTTCGCCCACAGCACGCGGCCGTCGACCCGCTGCACGGTGTGGAACATGTTGTGCAGATTGTTCCAGTAGATGCCGACATTGATGAAGGACAGCACGTAGCTGAAGAAGACCGGCCACAATGGCAACAAGGCTTCGACATCCTCGCCATGCGGCACTTTCAGCTCAAGTACCATGATGGTGATGATGATGGCCACGACGCCATCGGTGAACGCCTCGACCCTGCCTTTGCCCATAAATCCTCCCTTCTGCCGGCACAGGTTACGGTACGAAATCCAAACACGCCATCTCTCGAGTTGAGTGTTCAACAACGAGCTTGTGGCTCGGGCAACGCCCACCGTGCTGTCAGGAGGCCGGCCTGCCGGTCGGAACGTCGCGGATGAACGTGCGTTAAGGTCGCGATCCCCGAAACCGGTAATGAGGTTGGCCATGGCCATTCGCGATTTGGCCCGTACGCACAATGAAACTCGCGGCGATGCTCTTGCAATCCCCACCGTCGCCGCAATGATTGCCGTGCTGTTTGCCGGCAGCACAGTGCTGACGCCGCTCTACATCATCTACAAACAGCAATTCGGCTTTTCACAAATCACGCTGACGCTGATCTACGCGGTGTATGTCGTCGGCAACCTGGCAGCACTGCTGATGCTGGGCGGCATCTCGGATGTTGTCGGGCGCCGGCCCGCGAGCCTGGCGGCCATGCTTGTCGCCATCATCAGTGCGCTTGTCTTCCTGTTTGCCGGAAACGTCGTCTCGCTCGACGTCGCCCGCATTCTGAGCGGGCTCGGCATCGGCGTCGGCGCGGGGACCGGAACCGCATGGATTGCCGAGGTTCTTCCCGGCGCGGACAAGTCGCGCGCCAGCGTCATCGCCACCAGCACCAATTTCCTCGGCCTCGGTCTTGGCGCCTTGATTTCAGGACTTCTGGCTGAGTACGAGCCCTGGCCGTTGCGGCTGGTCTTCATCGTCTATCTGGCGGCACTCGCGGTGGTGACGATCCTGGTCTGGCGCACCCGTGAAACGGTGGCGAGGCCGGGTGGCCTCAAGCACGTTTCCATCCGGCCGCAGCTCTCCGTGCCGGAGGATATCCGCGCGCGCTTCGTCGCACCGGCGGTCACCGGCTTTGGCGCGATGGCGCTCGTCGGCTTCTATGCGGCGGTGGCGCCGAGCATACTGGCGCAGCAGCTGCATGAGACCAACCACGCCGTCGCCGGCGCGCTGTTCTTCGAACTGGCGATCGTCACCGCGATCAGCATCGTGGTTCTGATGCACATGAAGAGCAACAAAGCGATGCTGGTTGCGCTGGCATTGATGATCCCAAGCGTCTTGTTGGTGGTGGCGGCACAAATGCTGGCTTCGCTGGCGTTGATGATCGCGGCGACAGCCTGTTGCGGCGTGGTGGCGGCGCTCGGCTACCGTGGTGGCCTGCAGGTGGTAAACGAGATCGCGCCGCAGGATCGCCGCGCGGCGGTGGTGTCCAGCTTCTTCATCTGCTGCTTCGTCGGCAACGCCTTGCCAGTCATCGGCATCGGCATCGTTTCGACCTATGCCAATTCTATCGCCGCTAGCCTGGCCTTCGCTGGCATGATTATCATTTTTGCGGTGGTGGCGCTGGCCTTCGGGCTGAAACACAGGCGTTGAGACGAGGCGCTCGGACTCAGCCGTTCGGCATTTCGGGTGCCATGTTGGCGCGCTGGCGCGGCACGCCGAGCCCGGTATCCGGTGGCTCGCCGGCAGCCGGCCTGTTCTCGATCATGTGCAAGGTGCGCCAGCCGCCGAAGCGGTAGTAGGCGGCCGCCAGAACCAGCGAGGTGATCGAGCCGGCCGGAAAACTCCACCACAGAGCCTCCTCGCCGAACACGCCGCGCATGAAATAGGCAAAGCCGGTGCGCACGACCAGCACCGAGATCACCAGGATGATCAGCGGCGGCATCACGGCGCCCGTGGCGCGCACCGTGGCAAACAGCACGATGGTGATACCGAACAGGATGAACGACCACGACGCGATGGTGTTGACGTGGCTAGCGATATCGATCGCAGCACTATCGCTGCTCAGGAACAGGCTCAGCACCGGGCGGTCGAAAACGGAAAGCACGGCAACCAGTGCGCCCGTCAGGGCCAGGTTGAAGCCGACGCCGGAGGCGGCGATGCGACCGATCCGGTCCCAGCGCCCGGCGCCGACATTCTGCGCCGCCATCGAGGAGACCGCGGCGCCGATGGCGAGCGCCGGCATCTGGATGTAGGTCCATAGCTGCGCGGCGATGCCGTAGGCAGCGGCGACTTGCGAACCGTAGGAATTGACCATGCCCATCACCGTCAGCGCTGCTGCCGAGATGACGATCATCTGCAACCCCATCGGCACGCCCTTGAAGACGACGATGCGCAGCAACGAGGGGTCGGGCCGCAGCAAAGCGAGATCGGTGCCGGCCAGCCGCAGCGGATGCTTGCGCCCATAGAGCACGATGAGGATGGCGATCACGCTCACCGTCTGGCCGATCAGCGTGGACGTGGCGGAACCAGCGATTCCGAGTTCGGGAAACGGCCCTATGCCGCGGATGAGCAGCGGGTTGAGGATGATGTCGAGGACGACGGCCAGCGCCATGAAGAAGAAGGGCGTGCGTGAATCGCCGGCACCGCGCAGCACGGTCATGACGAAGGACAGAAGGTTCATCATCGGCACGGCGACGAAGATGATGCGCAGGTAAGAGCGGGCCGGCGGCAAGGCATCGGCCGGCGTGCCCAGCGCGCCCAGGATGGCGTCGACCCAGATCCAGCCGCAGACCGCGAACACCACAGAGACGAGGAAGAAGAAGGTGACGCTGGTGCCGACGATGCGGCGCGCCTCCGGAAGGTCGCGGGCGCCGACCGACTGGGCCACCAGGATGGTGGCCGCCATGCCGATGCCGAACACCGTGCCGAGGATCAGGAACAGGACGAGGTTGGCATTGGAGGTGGCGGTCAGCGCCGATTCGCCGAGGAAACGGCCGACCCAGACGGCGTTGATCGACCCGTTCAGCGACTGCAGCACGTTGGAGCCGAGCACCGGCAGCGCGAACAGCAGAAGCGTGCGTGGAATCGGCCCGCTGGTCAGGTCGCCGGTGCTGCGGCGCGAGGGCATTTTTTCGTCCATGGCTGGCAGCTCGGCGAAGGTTTATCTCAAGAGCGGTTTACCGTTTCACGGAAACGGCGAACCGCTCTCTCTTTGTTTCGACGCAATTCCGGACGGAAAACCGCTACGCACTTTTCCCGGAATTGCTCAAGTCCGGTCCACGATGATCGTCGATTCCACGGGACAGGTCATGCCGTGATCTAATCATGTTCTCAAAACTTCCGGAATGGGATATTGATCCTTGATGCGTGGGGCCGCATTCCTACTAGATCTTGGATAGCCGGGGGGTTCATGTCCGATATTCCGCTGTTTTCCGAGCGCCTGAGCCGGCGCGCGTTTCTCGGTGCATCCGCCTTGGGCGCCGCCTCGGTGGCTCTTTCGGCGTGCACCACGACGGATGTTGCGCCGCCGCCGGTGGCCGCACCGCCAAGCGATCCGGGCTTCGGCGATACCGCAAGCATGTATGCGGCGCGCACCGACGAGGGCTATCAACTGCCTGCAATCCCGGTGGCCAAGCTCGATCCGAAATTCGTGCGCCAGATCGTGTCCGACCCGACCGGAGAGAAACCCGGCACGATCGTCGTCGATACGTCCGAGCACTTCCTCTATCTGGTGGGCGATGGCGGCAAGGCTATCCGTTATGGCGTCAGCCTCGGCAAGGCCGGTTTCGGATGGACCGGCAGTGCCGTGGTTCAGGCGCGGAAAAAGTGGCCGGTCTGGACACCGCCGCCGGAAATGATCCAGCGCCGCCCGGAATTGGCGAAATACAAGGACGGCATGCCGCCAGGCCCGCAGAGCCCGCTCGGCGCCCGCGCGCTGTATCTGTTCCGGGACGGCAAGGACACGATGTACCGGCTGCACGGCACGCCGGAGTGGGATTCCATCGGCAAGAACGCATCGTCGGGCTGTGTGCGTTTCATGAACCAGGACATCATCGACCTTTACGGCCGCGTCAACGGCGTCGCGCCGGTCTTCGTGCGCCCCAATCTGTCGGCTGCCGGCAAGATCATGGCCGTTTCGAGCAGGACCGCCGAGCCGATCGATGCGGGCGTGCCAAGGGACGCGGAGATGTTGAAGTAAGCCGTCACGATCCCTCAGGCGGACGCGCTCGGCGCGCCCGCCCTTGTGTTGTCGTTACTTCTTGGCCAGGCCCGGCAGCGTCACCTGATAGACCAGGAACATGGTGTCGACATCGGCGCCGTCCTCGGCCTTGTAGGGCGCACCGACCTGAAAGCCGTCCTGGGCGAGGAAGTCGTTATCGTTGGCGATGAACAGGAAATAGTCGTCGGGCAGCTTTGGATCGAGCACGCTGACTACCGACATCGCCTCCCACTTCTCCGACAGGTTGTTCTTGTCGTTCGGCGCGCCATTGTGCAGGCCGAAGCGGCCGAGTTCGGCACTGTCGTTGATATCGATGAACGGCATCAGCTTTGCCGGCGTCACCGACGGGTCGAGCACGCCCTTGGGCGCCAGCGGCTTGTCGGCGGCATCGAAGGCGCGGCCGGCAATATCGGTCGCCGCCGAGACGTCGACGACGAAGATCTGGCGCACCATTGAGGTGTCGCCTTTCACGCCCTGGCCGTTGCCGCTGTCGCGCGCCAGCATCAGGAAGGCCTGATCCGACAACGCCACGATCTCGCTTTGCGCGGCGATCTTGGTCTTGCCCTTGGCATCCTTGAACACCGGCAGCGGCACGACGTACTCATGCGCCAGCTTGAGATGGGCGAGGTCGGAAGCGTCATAGACCAGCGCCCTGGTGTTCTGGCGGGTCGAGGCGGAATCGCCGCCGTCTTGCCTGGCCGCCGACTGCAGCACGGCGATCAGGAACTTGCCGTCGGGCGTCATCGCCATGCCTTCGAGGCCCTGGTTGTTCTGGCGGCCGGTATCGGGATCCTTCGGATCGGGCTCGGCCGCACCCGGGCCGGGATTGTCGGAGGCGAAGTTCGGCGCGCCGTGGCGCATCGGCACGAGGGCGGCGGGCGGCTGGGTCGCCGACAGCAGATGTCCGTCGGCGGAGAACCGGTAGATGTTGGGGCCGTATTCGTCCGAGATGAACATGGTGCCGTCGGGCAGGCGCGCGATCGCCTCGTTGTCGAGCGCCAGCTTGCCGTTGGCTTCGGGCAGGATCGGCATGTCGCCGCTTGCCGCGCGCACGCCGTTGAGCGGATCGAGCCCGGTGGCATCGGCGCCCTTGTCGTCGGTGAGAAGCATGGTGTCGGCAAGCGTTGCCTTGACGCCCGTCTGCTCCTGGCCGGCAGCGGGTGCGGCGCCTGGTGCTGCCGGGGTAAACTCGATCCCGATGGTGTTGAGGCGCGGCCGGTAGTCGGTGGTGCCGACGACATTGTAACCGCGGTCCGGCAGCAGCCAGAGCGAGCCCTTATAGCCGCCCGCATCACGCGTCCAGCTGGCGGTGTCGATCGACATGCCGGAGCCCGAGCCGAAGGTCTCGCCGAACTTGTCGCGCTGGGCGGCCGGGATGCGGCCGACGCCGACCAGTCCCTTGTTGACGAGGCCGCCGATCGTCGCGGTGCTGTCGGCGAGCGCCGGCGTCAAGGCGGTGAACAAGGCCAGCGCGACGCCGAGCGACGCGGTTCGGTGCAGGTGTTTCATGGATGAACCTCTTTGAGACAGATGAGCCGAAGCGGCCGCAGGACGAAAAGCTGCAAGAGGTGCAACATCGATGATGCCGCGCGCTCCCGAAACGCGGTCTACGGCGCGAACATGATGCTTGCGTGACAGCGCAAGACGCTTCGCCAGGCTCTGGTCGACTGCCGACATCTCGAATGCGCAGTCCTCGCACGAGACATTCATGGAATTGGCCGAGGCGGGCATGAAGCCGGTCGATCGAACGCGTCGATCGGAGCGCACAGCATCAATCGCTGTCGCGCGCCACCAGCTCCAGCGGCCAGACCTCGCGCATGATTCGCGGACCATCCGGGCCGGCGAAGCCGGGCAGCGACGCCAGCAGCATTTCGGCGAGCCGCTGTCCCATCGGCTCCAGCGCCGGGCGGAAAGCGGTCAACGCCGGCGAGAAGTAGCGGCAGAGCGGCGTGTCGACGATGACTGTCACCGCCATGTCGTGACCCGGCCTGATGCCCATCTCGGCCAGCGCCTTGCAGCCGCCAAGCGCCATCGCGTCATTGTTGAAGATGATGGCGGTCGGCGGGTCCTTGGAGCGCATCACCTGCGGCGTCACTTCGTAGCCGGCAGCCTCGTTGATGAAGCCGGACGCAATCAACTCCGGGTCGACCTCGATGCCATGCCGCCGCAAAGCCTTGCGGTAGCCGGTCAGGAACAGATAGCCGAAATTGAGGTCGAGCGACGGGCGAATGGCGGCGATGCGGCGATGGCCGCGCGCTACCAGGCGGTCGACCGCATCGGCTCCGGCCTTTTCGAAATCGAGGTCGAGGGAAGGGTAGGACTTGGCTCCGGAGCGGCTGCGCCCGAGCGTGGCGAATGGGAAACCGACCTGGGTGAGATAGTCGATGCGCTCGTCCTCGCGCCGCGTCCAGGCCAGCACCACCGCATCGGCCCGGCGCGTCTCGACGACACGGCGCAGGCGCTCTTGCTGGTAGTCGCCCGGAGCGCCCATCACCACGATCAGGTCGAGCCCGCTTTCGGCGAGCCTTGCCTGCAGCCCGATCAGGAGCGGAATGAAGAACGGCTCGCCATATTGCTGGTCGCCCGGATGCGGCTGCATCATGAAGGCGATCGAATGGGTGGCGCCTTGCCGCAAGCTGCGGCCGGATTGGTTCGGCGAGTAGTTGAGTGTCCTGGCCGCTTCGAGCACGCGTTGGCGCGTGTCGGCATTGACGTCGGCACGGCCGTTAAGGGCGCGCGACACCGTGCCGATCGAAATGTTCAGGTGACGGGCAAGATCGTGAATGCTGGATGCCAAATGACTGTTCTCCCCTTTATGTGGCTAGCACCGGCAGCCGCCCAGGCCAAGACGACAAGACGATTTTCGCGAGCGGCCAATTGACATTCTACGCCTTCGGGTGTGTTCTCGTAAACGTTTACGGAAAAACGTTTACGGCCATTGCCGTGAATGCCGTGACGATCGGTCTGGAGGGACCGAGAGGGAGGAGCACTGGATGGTCAATGTCGTCCTGGTCGGCTGCGGAGCGATGAGCAAGGCTTGGCTCGATGCCGCGCAGCAGATCGACCGCCTCGCCATTGTCGGCCTTGTCGACCTCGACGCCGACAGGGCGCGAGCGAGGGCGCACGAATACGATCTCACCGGTGCCGTCATTGGAACCGATCTCGACGCCGTGCTCGACCAGACCCGGCCTGACGCGGTATTCGACGTGGTGGTTCCCGCCGCCCGGCGACAAGTCGCGCTTTCCGCCTTTGCCCATCATTGCCATCTCTTGACGGAAAAGCCGCTCGCCGACACTCCTGAGAATGCGCGGGCCATCGTCAAGGCCGCTCGCCAGGCCGGGCGCGTTCATGCCGTCGTCCAGAACCGCCGCTATGTCGCCAATGTCAGGCGCATCCGGAGGTTCCTGGACTCCGGCGCCATTGGGGCCGCCACCAGCATTCATGCCGACTTCTTCGTCGCGCCGCATTTCGGCGGCTTTCGCGAAGAGATGGCCCATGTCCTGCTGCTCGACATGGCGATCCACACCTTCGACGCCGCCCGTTACATGGTCGCCGGCGAGCCGGCCGGCGTCTATTGCCAGGAATGGGAGCCGGCCAATTCCTGGTACCGGCAGGGATCGTCGGCCAGCGCCGTCTTCGATCTCGGCGGCGGCAGACTGTTCACCTATGCCGGCTCATGGTGCGGCGCCGGTTTCCGCACGAGCTGGGAGGGCAGCTGGCGCATCGTTGCCGAGCGCGGCAGCCTCATTTGGGATGGCCATGACGTGCTGCAGGCAGAGCTCGTGGCGCCGGGCCGCGACGGCCTTTTCGACAAAACCCAGCCAATCGACGTGCCGCCGCTCGATCCCGCCGACCGCGTCGGCGGCCATCTCGGCATCATCCAGGATTTCATCCGTGCCATCGAGACCGGCACCGAGCCGGAGACGCGCGGCGCCGATAACATCAAGAGCCTGGCCATGGTTTTTGGCGCCATCGAGAGCGCCGAAACCGGCCGCCGGGTGACGATCGCAGAGGACGCACAATGACGCTAAACCCGCTTCTCGACATCAGGATAGGCACCATGGTGCGGGCCAACCTCGACGATCCGGCGGCCTACATCAAGGCGATCCTGCCGCTCGGTTTCGAGAGCATCCAGCCCTTCTTCTGGCAGACGCTGGGCGGCAAGGACTTGCCGCGTCTTGCCGGCCAGATCCGAGAGGCGATCGGCGATGCCGATGTCACCGTGTCCTCGCTCGGCGTGTTCGGCAATCCGCTCGAGAGCGGCGATGTCGACCGTGGCGTGCTTCAGGCCTGGGAAACGGTGATCGACAACGCGCATCTGTTCGGCACCTCGATGGTCAGCGGCTTTACCGGCCGCCTGCGCGGCAAGCCGCTGACCGACAGCCTGCCGCGCTTCAAAGAGGTCTGGGGACCGCTGGCCAGGCGCGCCGCCGACAAGGGCGTGCGCATCGCTTTCGAGAATTGCGCGATGGATGGCAACTGGGCTCAAGGAGACTGGAACATTGCCCACAATCCCGACGCCTGGGAGCTGATGTTCAACGAATTGCCGAACGACAATCTGGGCCTCGAATGGGAGCCCTGCCACCAGCTTGTCTATCTGATCGATCCGATGCCGCAGATCCGCAAATGGGCGCCGCGCATCTTCCACGTCCACGGCAAGGACGCGACGGTACGCTGGGATGTCATCCGCGAGCACGGCGTGTTCGGTCGGCTGCCTTTCGTGCAGATGCGCACGCCGGGCTTCGGCGACAGCGACTGGACGCGGGTAATCAGCGAATTGCGGCTGGCCGGCTACAAGGGCGCCATCGACATCGAAGGCTGGCACGATCCGGTCTATCGCGGCGATCTGGAAATCACCGGGCAGGTGCGAGCGCTGGAATATCTGAAGCAATGCCGGGGAGGCGCCAGCTACCTGCCAAACCCGGTGTGAGAGCAGACCGGCGGGGGGAGCCAGCCGGAAAGCCTGCGGCATACTGCCGGAACGAATGTTGAAACCCTCGGATTGCGAGGACAAAAGGGAGGAACTTGCATGAGCATCGCGAAGAGAACGACACTTCTGCGCTCGACCGTCGTGGCGGCGGCCACGGCGCTTTGCGCCACAATTTCTACCTGGCCCGCACAGGCGCTCGACGCCCAATGGTGCAAGGATGTCCACATCCGTTTCTTTGTTGGCGGCGCCGAGGGCGACGCTTTCGGCACCATCGTCTACAATGGCGCCAAGCAGGCGGCGGCCGATCTCGGACCGAAGGTCGACTACATCTTCTCCCAGTGGGACGTTGAAAAGATGGTGCAGCAATTGCGAGAGGCGGTCGCGGTGAAGCCCAACGGCATCGCCATGATGGGCCATCCTGGCGACGGCGCGATCATGCCGCTGGCCGAGCAGGCGCACAAGGACGGCATCAAGATGATGTACCAGAACGTGCCGGTGCCGAAGGTGGTGGAAGCGTTCGGCGGCGGCTATGTCGGCGCCCAGCAGGAGCAACAGGGCCGCGCGCTCGGCGCCGAGGCGTTCAAGCTCGGCAAGCTCAAGGCCGGCGACAAGGCGATCATGATCGGCCCGTTCGAGAACGAGGCCCGCGGCGCGCGCGAGCGCGGCACGGTGGCGGCGCTCAAGGAGGCCGGCGTCGAAGTCATCCAGCTGTCGTCGCCGCCAAGCGGCGAATGGGCTTCCGATCCCAATCTGGCGATTCCGGTGATCACCGCGGCACTGCTCAACAATCCCGACGTCAAGGCGGTCGGTTATCCCGGCGGGCAGATGCTCGGCAATGTTCCGACCTACATGCAGGCGGCGGGACGCAAGGCGGGTGAGATCTTCAACTTCGGCTTCGACACCAGCCCTCAGATCGTCGAGGGTTTCAAGGGCGGCTGGGTGCAGCTGACCGCCGACCAGCAGCCGTTCCTGCAAGGCTATCTGCCGATCCTCAGCCTCTGCCAGCAGGTGGTGCTCGGCCTGGCGCCAATGAATGTCGACACCGGCGCCGGTTTCGTCACGCCCGACAATTATGAGATCGTCGCCGAGCTTGCCAAGCAGGCGCTGCGCTGACCTCCCAAGCCGTAGGCCGGGTTCAAGCCCGGCCGGCGGGACCGCTGGCCAAGGCCGGCAAGAGACAATCAAGCGAGGATCGCCATGGCCGAACGAATCATCGAACTGCGCGACATCAGCAAATCCTACGGTCAGGTCTACGCGCTGGGCGGGGTCAATCTCAGCGTCGACCGCGGCGAGGTGGTCGGCCTGATCGGCGACAATGGCGCCGGCAAGTCGACGCTGATCAAGATACTGTCGGGCGTGGTCAAACCGACCAGCGGCGAAATCCTGGTGCGCGGCAAGCCGGTGACCGGATGGAGTGCGGCACGCTCGCGCGATGCCGGCATCGAGACGGTGTTCCAGGACCGGGCGCTCGCCGTCCAGCAGACGATCGTGCGCAACATCTTCATGGGCCGCGAACTCACCGGACTCATGGGCTTTTTGAAGGTCAACAAGGAGGTCGAGGAAGCGAGCCGGCTGATGCGCGAGATCGGCTTCACCTCGAAAGTGTTCACGCCGCACTCGATCGTCGGCCAGCTGTCGGGAGGCGAACGCCAGGGCGTGGCGATCGCGCGCGCCATCTACAAGCAGGCGGAACTGATCATCCTTGACGAGCCGACGACGGCGCTGTCGCTGACAGAGACTGCCAAGGTCTTCCATTTCGTGCGCCAGGTGCGGGCGAGCGGCCGCTCGATCCTGTTCATCGGCCACAACATCCACCATGTCTTCGACATTGCCGACCGCTTCGTGGTGATGGACCGCGGCAAGGTGGCGCTGACCGCCGATCGGAGCGAGGTCAAATCGGCCGAAGACCTCATCAACTTCATGGAAGACGTGGCACACCCGGGCGGATTGGCCGGACTGCACGATGCCGGCGACACGGAGCAGAGAGCACGATGAGCAAGACCATGGAACCTGATCTGCACGAACCGGCGGCCGGCATTTCTCGCCCCAGTCCCCAGAAGGAGTGGAAGCACCCATCCGATCACTGGATGCGGGGGTTCATCCTCGACAACCGCGCTTCGCTTGGCACGCTCGGCGTGTTCATCATCATGATGGCGGTGTTCATGGTCGCCAACCCGACTGTCTTCACCACCTGGTATCTCTACCGTTCGGTGCTGACGACGCTGCCGGTGGCGCTGTTCGTGGTCGTGCCGCTGGTCTTCGTCGTCACTTGCGGCGAGATCGACCTGTCGTTTCCGGCGACGATGGGTTTTGCTTCCTGGGTCTTCGCGCTGGTCGTGCAGGCCGGCTATGATCCGTTCGTCGGTATCATCGCGGCACTGATTACCGGCTTGCTGCTTGGTTTCCTCGTCGGTTCGCTGGTGGTCTATGGCGGGCTGTCGTCGCTGATCGCCACGCTTGGCATGAATTTCCTGCTGCGCGGCCTGATCCAGATCATCAACGAAGGCAAGTCGATGGCGCTGACCAGCCTTGCCGACAGCTGGGCCTACACGATCTTCTCCGGCGAGCTCATGGGCATTCCGGTGCAGATATTCTGGGCCATCGCCTTTGTCGTGCTGTCGGCGATGCTCTACAACCGCCATCGCTTCGGCGCGCAGGTGAGAGTAGTCGGCGACAACCCCGACAGCGCCCAGCAGATGGGCATCGACGTCAAGCGCGTGCGGGTGAAAGTGTTCGTCTTCGTCGGCATCGGAGCGGCGATCGCGGGGACCTTTTCAGTGATGATCAACTTCACCTGGTGGCCGACAGCCGGCGACGGCTATCTGCTGCCGGTGCTGGCATCGGTGTTCGTCGGCGGCACGCCAACCTGGGGCGGCATCGGCACCGTGGTCGGCGGCGCCATCGGCGCGGTCACCGTGTCGTTCATCCAGACCGGCGTCGTCGCGGCGGGGTTGAGCGGCTTTTATGTCCAGTTCTTCAACGGCCTGATCATCATCCTGTCGCTGCTCGGCCATAAGTGGAACCAGGCGCGGTATCGGTGAGGGGCGAAGATTTGGCGGACAGCAAGCCTGACGATTGGCGCAGACGCGCATCATTTCGTCATCCTCGGGTCTCCGCGACGTCGCTTCGCTCCTGCTCCGCCCGTGGATGACGAAGATGGGGGCTTCCGCCAGAGAATGGTAGGACGATGGGGCAAGCGGACGCTCACACCGCCGCGACGAACCCGTCCAGCACGCGTTTCTGGCCGGCCTTGTCGAAGTCGATGGTCAGCTTGTTGCCTTCGATAGCGGAAATGTTGCCGTTGCCGAATTTCTGGTGGAAGACGCGGTCGCCGACACTGAAGGCGGACGGCTTGTCGGCGACGGATTTGGCTACCAGCTCGCCGTCGATGGTGCGGCCCTTGACCGAGGTGCGGCCAGCGCCGTAGCCGGAGTCCGTTTCGCCATAGCCGATGCGTTCGACCTGATGGCCGGAGCGCGAGCCCCAGTTGCGATCGGTCGCCTCGGTGCGGTTGGCCTGCGCGCGCTGCCAGCCCGGCGTCGCATAGGTGTTGGAGAAGGCGCCGGATTTTTCGGTGTCGGCGCCGACATTGTCGAAGCGCGAGGCGCCATAGGGGTTTTGTCTTCCCGCGCCTTGGCCGCCGCGGCCGGAGGCAAAAGAACCGCCGCCATAGGAGTTGCCATAGCCGCCATAGGAGTTGCCGCTTTCGGCGACCTCGACATGGGCTTCCGGCAGTTCGTCGAGAAAGCGCGATGGGATCGTCGATTGCCACAGGCCGTGAATGCGGCGGTTGGAGACGAACCACAGATGCAGGTTCTTCTTGGCGCGGGTCAGGCCGACATAGGCAAGGCGGCGCTCTTCCTCCAGCCCCGAGCGGCCGCCTTCATCGAGCGCGCGCTGGTGCGGGAACAGGCCTTCCTCCCAGCCGGGCAGGAACACGGTCTCGAATTCGAGGCCCTTGGCCGAATGCAGCGTCATGATGTTGACGGCGTCAAGCTCGGCATTCTGCTCGGCGTCCATGACCAACGCGACATGCTCGAGGAAGGAGCGCAGCGATTCGTACTCCTCCATCGAGCGGATCAGTTCCTTCAGGTTCTCCAGCCGGCCGGGCGCTTCGACCGAGCGGTCGTTCTTCCACATGTCGGTGTAGCCGCTCTCTTCGAGAATGGTTTCGGCGAGTTCGGTGTGCGGCGTGGTTTCCAGCGCCTTCTGCCAACGCTCGAAATTGGCGGCCACTTCGCGCAATGCCGCGCGCGCCTTCGGCTTCAACTCGTCGCTTTCGGCGAGTTTTGCCGCGGCTTCCAGCATCGGGATGCGGAGCGCGCGGGCGGTGTCGTGGATCTGCCGGATAGTGGCTTCGCCCAGGCCGCGCTTCGGCACATTGACGATGCGTTCGAAGGCGAGGTCGTCGGCGCCTTGCGCCACCACGCGGAAGAAGGCCAGCGCATCGCGGATTTCCATGCGCTCGTAGAAGCGCGGGCCGCCGATGACGCGGTAGTTGAGGCCGAGCGTGACGAAGCGGTCCTCGAACTCGCGCATCTGGAATGAGGCGCGGACCAGGATCGCCATGTCGTTGAGATTGTGCTTTTGGCGCTGGTAGGCCTCGATGGTCTCGCCGACGGCGCGGGCTTCCTCCTCGGAATCCCAGGCGGCGTGGACATGCACCTTGCCGTCCTCCGGCTCGTCGCGGTCGGTGAACAGCGTCTTGCCGAAGCGGCCCTCATTGTGGGCGATGAGATGGGAGGCCGCGCCCAGTATGTGCGCGGTCGAGCGGTAGTTTCGCTCCAGCCGGATGATGGTGGCGCCGGGAAAATCCTTGTCGAAGCGCAGGATGTTGTCGATCTCGGCGCCGCGCCAGCCATAGATGGATTGGTCGTCGTCGCCGACGCAGCAGATGTTGACGGTGGCGCTGCGCTGATATCCCTCCCCCTTGAGGGGAGGGTGGCCGGGCGAAGCCCGGTCGGGTGGGGTCCTCGCGGCAGTGCTCGACGTTCTGGAGGTGCCTTCTGCGGCGCCCCCCCCCCCCCCCCCCGGCGGCGCCCCCCCCCCCCCCGGGGGGGGGGGGGGCGCCGCGGCAGTGCTCGACGTTCTGGAGGGGCCTGCGGCGGCGACCCCCGCCGCCCGCTTCGCGGGCACCTCCCCCTCGAGGGGGGAGGACTGCGGCCGCTGCGCCAAAAGCCGCAGCCACATGTACTGGGCGGTGTTGGTGTCCTGATACTCGTCGACGAGGATGTATTTGAAGCGCTTGTGATATTCCTTCAGCACATCCGGATTGGCGCGGAAGATGCGAATCGGGTGGCACAGAAGGTCGCCGAAGTCGCAGGCGTTCAGCGTCTGCAGCCGCGCCTGATAGGCCTTGTAGAGTTCACGGCCCTTGCCGTTGGCGAAGGCGCGGGCGTCGCCCTCAGCGATGTCGGCGGGGCCTTGCCCCTTGTTCTTCCAGCCGTCGATCATCTGGGCGAACTGCTTGGCCGGCCAGCGCTTGTCATCGAGGCCCTCGGCCTGGATCAATTGCTTGATCAGCCGCACGACATCGTCGGTGTCGAGGATGGTGAAGTCGGATCTCAATCCGGCGAGTTCCGCATGGCGGCGCAGCAGCTTGACGCCAATCGAGTGGAAGGTGCCGAGCCAGGGCATGCCCTCGACATTGCCTTCGCCGATCAGGACGCCGATGCGGATCTTCATCTCGCGCGCGGCCTTGTTGGTGAAGGTCACCGCCAGGATCTGCGAGGGGAAGGCCTTGCCGGTGGCAAGGATGTGAGCGATGCGGGTGGTCAAGACGCGGGTCTTGCCGGTGCCGGCCCCGGCCAGCACCAGAACCGGACCTTCGGTGGTTTCCACAGCCAGCCGCTGTTCCGGGTTGAGCCCCTTCAGGTAGTCGGGCGCATTGTTGTGGCCGCTGCGGGCAGCCATGGCGCGCGCGGCAATGCCCGACGGGGCCGAAGGCCGCGCATTGGGTTCGTCGAAAAAAGGCATGTCTTCGGAAAAGCCGGACATTGCCCCGAATGTAGTGATTCGGGAGCGAAAGACCAGAAGTGTCTACGTTTTGTTCCGGTAAAGTGCCTGATATCGCGGTTCAGGCCTTGCGGTAACCGAGAGCGACGAAAAATCGATGTCCGAACGAGCGCGCCTTGTCGGTTATCGCGGCGCCGAGACTGCTGGAAAACCTTGATGCAGGCAAGATGGATTTCTACCTCGGCGTGTGCTCCGCGCTTGACAGGCGCGGCGGGCAGGAGAAAGTGGGCCCAGGGCAGGAAGGTAACGCCGGTTGCCCAGGGCCGCGTGTGAGAGCGCGCAACAGTCGAAGGAGTATCATCTTGGCTGTCACCATCACCTCCCTCATTCTCCTGCTCATCGGCCTGGCGCTCGGCGGCGGCGGCATCTGGTTGGCGTCGATGGGCGGCAGCTGGTATTACATCATAGTCGGCCTCGCCTTCCTGATCACAGCCTGGCTGCTTTACCGGCGCAGGTCCACCGCGCTGTGGCTTTACGCGGCGATCGTGCTCTGTACGCTTGCCTGGGCCGTCTGGGAGACCGGGTTCGATTGGTGGGAACTTGGGCCCCGCGGCGGCATCATCGTGCTGGTGGCGCTTTGGCTGCTGACGCCGCGGGCGAGACGGGGCCTTGCCGGTCCCGATGCACGCGCGCCGCTCATTCTTGCCGTGCTGGCATCGCTTGCCGTCGCCGGCTACTCGATGACGGCAGATCCGAAAGACATTGCCGGCGAACTCGGCACCGACAAGGTGATCGCGAACGCCAACCTCGGCAATGATGTGCCGGCCGGCGAGTGGCACTATTACGGACGCACGCAGTTCGGCCAGCGTTATTCGCCGCTCGACCAGATCACGCCGGACAATGTCGCCAAGCTGCAGCCCGCGTGGACCTACCGCACAGGCGACGTCAAGGGACCGGACGACATCGGCGAGACCACCTATCAAGTGACGCCGCTGAAGATCGGCGACACGCTCTACATCTGCACGCCACACAATTTCGCCATCGCCATCGATGCCGCGAGCGGCAAGGAGAAATGGCGCTACGATCCCAAGATCAAGCTCGACAAGGACCGCCAGCACCAAACCTGCCGCGGCGTGTCCTATTATGCCGATGCGGCCATCGCCGCCGGCCAGCCGTGTGCTGCCCGCGTCTACCTGCCGACCTCGGACGCCCGGCTGATCGCGCTCGATGCCGCCAACGGGCAGATCTGCCCCGCCTTCGCCGAGGGCGGCACGCTGAACCTTTTGACCAACATGCCCTATCCGAAGTCGGGCTATTATTACTCGACCTCGGCGCCGCTGATATCAGGCGGCAAGATCATCGTCGGCGGCGCGGTCAACGACAATTATTCGACGCAGGAGCCGTCGGGCGTCATCCGTGCCTACGACGCTGCCACCGGCAAGCTGCTGTGGAACTGGGATTCCGGCAATCCGGACCAGACGACGCCACTGGCGGCCGGCCAGACCTACACCGCCAACTCGCCCAACATGTGGTCGACGCCGAGCGCTGACGAGAAGCTCGGCCTGCTCTATGTGCCGCTTGGCAACCAGACGCCGGACCAGCTCGGCGCCGGGCGCAGTGACAATGTCGAGAAGTTCTCGTCGTCGATCACCGCGCTCGACGTCAACACCGGGCAGTTGCGCTGGGTGCGGCAGACCGTGCACCACGATCTCTGGGACATGGACGTGCCGGCCCAGCCGAGCCTGATCGACATCACAAAGGCAGACGGCACGGTGGTGCCGGCGCTGGTCGGGCCGACCAAGCAGGGCGACCTCTACGTGCTCGACCGGCGCACAGGCGAGCCGGTGATCGCGGTCAAGGAAGTGCCGGCACCCGGCGGCGCCATCGAGGGCGACCATACGTCGCCGACGCAGCCGGTGTCGGATCTTACCTTCAATCCGAAGCCGCTCACCGGCGCCGACATGTGGGGCCTCACCATGTTCGACCAGTTGGCCTGCCGGATCGAATTCCAGGGCCTGCGCTATGAGGGCCGCTACACACCGCCTTCCGTCCAGGGCTCGCTGATCTATCCCGGCAATTTCGGTACTTTCAACTGGGGTGGCGTCGCTGTCGACCCGGTCCGGCAGGTGATGTTCGGCATGCCGACCTACCTGGCCTTCAAGTCGCAGCTCATTCCGCGCGACCAGGTGCCGCCGCCGGACGAGGGTCGCGGCAGCGAGCAGGGATTGAACCGCAACGAGGGCGCGCCCTATGCGGTGATGATGGGGCCGTTCCTGTCGCCGCTCGGCATCCCTTGCCAGGCGCCGCCCTGGGGCTATGTCGCCGGCGTCGATCTCAGGACCGGCACCATCGCCTACAAGCACCGCAACGGCACCGTCTACGACATGACGCCGCTGCCGCTGCCGCTGAAGGTCGGCGTGCCTGGCATCGGCGGGCCGATGATCACCGCCGGCGGCGTCGCTTTCCTGGGCGCCGCGGTCGACGACTATCTGCGCGCCTATGACCTGACATCGGGCAAGCAGCTGTGGCAGGCACGGCTGCCTGCCGGCGGGCAATCGACGCCGATGACTTATACGGTGGCCGACGGCCGCCAGTTCGTGGTCATAGTCGCCGGCGGCCACGGCTCGGTCGGCACCAAGCCGGGGGACTATGTGATGGCCTACGCGCTGCCGAAGTGAGGGTGGCGCAACCCATGAGCTAGCCGAGCCCCAGATGGCTTTTCAGGCTGGGTACCGATCCGAGTATGCGGTTGGTGAGGTCAGGGCCGGCGGCGGCTTCGGCTTGCTGGACCAGCGTTTCGCCGGCCTTCTGGATCTGAGCCAAATCGAGCCCGGACGCCTTGAGCGCCGCGAGGCCGTTGACCAGCGCGCCAGCCTTTTCGCCGAGAACCCCGCCAAGCGCGCCTTGCAACGACGACAGGAACCCGCCACTACCGCCAGCCGGAGCGGCGGCCATGACATCATACTGGTGGGCGAGGTCGTCGGCGCCGGGGATCTTGGCGAAAAACGCCGAGGCGCTGGTGCCTTCCGCCTCATGTTCGAGCACCGAGAAGATGGTGCCGACGACTTTCTCCGTCGTCGCCTGGTCGAGGCCCGCTTTCTGCGAGACGGTGTTGACGATATCCTGGACGTTCATGGTCTCACCTCAACCTTGGGTTTTCGCGTTTGTAGAGCGGTTCCGGTCACGGCGGACGCAGACCAAAGATCGTCTGCCCGCATCCACAGCCGCCGAGAGTAGTGCCGGAGCCGTAGCGGCGGCAAGGACGATCGTGCTGGCGAGGATCAGGTGAGGCATGGTCATTGCTCGCTCCTTTCGGGTCGGGACGCGTGAAGGCATGCCGGTCAAGGTGCCATCGATAGCGGACAGCTTCTTTCACTATTGTGGCAGCGCCAGCAGGATTATCGCCGATGGCCAAGAAGTGATGACATGGACGCCCGCGGCGCCAGCCTTGCCGGCCTCACCTGCGCGGCCGCGAGTATGCGCTCGACTGGATCATGCCGGCTCGGTCCCTATGTAGCTCAGGTATCGAAGCTCGAAGCCGAGGAGTGCACCATGACGAAATCAGCTGCCCCGACACCCGCCATCACCCAGGCGATGATCGATGCCTATGACGAGTACACGCATCTGACACTCGACCGCCGCCGCTTCATGGAGCAACTGACCCGGCTTGCCGGATCAGGCGCGGCGGCTGCGGCGATCGCGCCGCTTCTGGCGGCGAATTCCGCCCAGGCGGCAATCGTTGCCGACAACGATCCGCGGGTGAAGGGTGAGGACATCAGCTATCCCGGCAGCAGCGGCGAGATGAAGGGCTACCTGGTCAAGCCGGCGGATCAGGCGGGCAAGCTCGGCACGGTCATCGTCGTGCATGAGAACAGGGGACTCAACCCGCATATCCGCGACGTAGCGCGACGCGTAGCGCTGGAAGGGTTCGTGGCGCTGGCGCCGGATTTTCTGTCGCCGCTCGGCGGCACTCCGGCCGATGAGGACAAGGCGCGCGACATGTTCACCAAGCTCGATTCGGCGCAGACCATTGCCGATGGTGTAGCGACTGTCGCTTTCCTCAAGGGCGACAAGGACGGCAACGGCAAGGTCGGTGCCGTCGGCTTCTGCTGGGGTGGCGGCACGGTCAACATGCTTGCCGTCAACGCGCCAGATCTCAATGCCGCCGTCGCATATTATGGCATGCAGCCGAACGCCGCCGATGTGTCGAAGATTAAGGCGACCTTGCTGCTGCACTATGGCGGACTGGACGAGCGCATCAATGCCGGCATCGATGCCTTCAAGAAGGCGCTCGACGCCGCGCATGTCGAATACACGGTCTATGTCTATGAAGGCGCCAACCATGCCTTCAACAACGACACCTCGGCCGCCCGCTACGACAAGAAAGCGGCCGATCTCGCCTGGGGACGCACGATCGCCTTCCTGAAGGAGAAGCTGGCGTAGCTCTCAGCGAGCCGGTTTGTGGAAGGCGACGCCGGCGACCACCAGCGCAATGCCGAGGCAATCGGTGAGGCTTGGAATCTGGCGCAGCACGATGACGCCGATCAGCGTCGCGGCGACCGGCAGCAGCGACAGCATCAGCGCGAAGCTGGCGCGCGGCAGCCGCGACATGGCGAGTTGGTCGCAGATGTAAGGAATGACGGAGGAGCAGATGCCGACGCCGATGGCGGCGAGCAGCAGCGGCCGTGAGAAAAAGGCCGGCAGTGCATCTCTGAAGCCGATCGGCAGCACGATGATGAAAGCGATCGCCATGGCGGCACCAAGACTGGCGATGCCGCCGCCCGCGCCTGAAGCGGCGATGCGGTGCCCGAGCACGATGTAGCCGACAAACAGAGTACCGTTGAGGAAGGCCCAGAACAGTCCAAGGGGATCACTCGACCACTTGACGTCGATGAGGAGCAAGGTGCCGGCGACGGCAATGGCAAGGGCGGCGAGATTGCGCGTGGTCCTGAGCCCGATCACCGCGACACCGATGGTGCCGACGAATTCGATCGCCGCCACCAGCGAGATCGGCAAGCGATCGAGCGCCAGGTAGAACGAACAGTTCATCACCGCCAGGCAGGCGCCGAAGGCCAGCAACAGCAGCCGGCTCGAGCGATCGGCGCGGACGAGCGTTCGCCATGGACGGGTCATTGGTGCGAAGATCAGCGCGGCGGCAGCGATGCGCAGCCAGGCCATGCCGAGCACGCCGACATGCGGGAAAAGCAGCACGGCAAATGCCGGCCCGAGATAATGGAAGACGGCGCTGACGCCGAACCAGACATGCGGCGGCAGTGTTGTCGCTAGCCTGCGGAAGGGAAGGCCGGCAACGGCGGGGTCTGCCGCAGGAGCTTGCGTCTGATCATCCATCGGATCAGTATCGCAGGCGGTTTTGCCTGTTCATATGGGTGATGATTGGCTTTTCCGGCCGGTATCCTCACGGAAGCAAGGATTTTTCCATGAAACGCCTTCGGATTGAAAGCGCCAACCTCGATGCCGCGGATATGAAAATCCTGCGCTTGCTGGAAAAGGACGCGCGCATCAGCACGGCGGAGCTTGCGCGCTCGGTCGGCCTGTCGGCGCCGAGCGTGGCCGAGCGCATCAAGCGGTTGCAGGAGAGCGGGGTCATCGAGGCCTATTCAGTCAGGATCAATCCCGCGGCACTCGGCCTGCCGGTGTCGGCGTGGCTGCGCATCCGTCCGGTACCGGGGCAACTGGCTGTCGTGGCCGAGATCATCCGCGATCTGCCTGAGATCGCACAATGCGACCGGGTGACCGGCGAAGATTGTTTCATCGCGCTGGCGCATGTCGGCTCGGTGGCCGAACTTGAGCGTGTGATCGACCGCATCATCCCTTACGCGATGACCAATACGGCGATCATCCAGTCGTCGCCGGTGGTGGCGCGCTCACCACTGGCAGCGGTGAAGCGTACGGTTTGAGCGAGCAGGAACGTTTATGCGTGGCCGCGCTTCAGGCGGGCGCGCTTCAGGATGGTGCGCCAGCGGATCATGTCGAACGGGATCGGCTCGTTGTTGTTGGCGATGTGGAAGATCTCGTTGTCGACATTCTTGAGCGAGCGCCAGAAATCATAGTCGGTGATGCGCGGATCGGCAGCCAGCTTGTCCACTTCGACCTTGATGTCGGTTTTCATGCACTTTCCTCGAACCGGCTTCGCCGCGCCGCCCGCATCGCAACCCAATGCGATCGTTTTCAACCGCTCCGCTGAGTCGTTCAACGGCTCAATTGGCTTGTTCCCGTTAAAACCTCGGTAAGGTTAACGCGGGCGCCGAGTGGCTTCAAGCGGGCTTGCGGCGAATCCCGATTGAACGGCCGGCGCGCTCCGGCATCGGCAGTGCCGAATGGGCGGCGCGCATGGCCTCGACCTTGGCAAGCACATCGGCTGGGAAGGGTGCGACCTTCGGCCCCGACATGTCGACATGCAGGGACAGCGTCTCGGAGGTGGCGGCGAGCCAGCCGTCGACGTGGCGGATTTCCTGGTAGGCCCGCAGCCGCTTGTCGTCATGGTCGAGGAGTTGGAAGGAGACCGTGACCTTGTGCTCGAGATGCAGCTCCTGCACGTAGCAAACATGGACTTCGGCTGTGTAGATGGTGAGCCGCCGCTGGCTCACGTAATCCAGTCCCATGCCGATCGCCTCGAAGGCGTTGTCCGAACACCGGTCGAACAGCACGTTGTAATAGGCCATGTTAAGATGGCCGTTGTAGTCGATCCAGTCCTTCTCGATGTCCATGGGTTTGGAGACGAAGGGGGCAGGGATAGGCATCGAAACTTCCTTGTTTGGTGCTGGACAGAGCGTGGCCGGTGAGTGTCTTCATTCTGACGCAATTCCTCAGGGAAAGCGCTACGCGGTTTCTCGGGAAAACCGCTTCGCACTTTTCCTGGAATTGCTTTAGGCATCCATAGACGCATAACAAGCATGGGCGCTGGTCCATCCGCGGAGGAATTCATGGCTCTGAGCGACCTCAACCCAGTCGAACGCAACGAGGAAGGCATCGCTGCCGTGCTCGGCATCCTCAAGCAGCGGCTCGGCGAACGCTTCCAGACCGGCGAGGCCATCCGCTCGCAGCACGCGCACACCACCACCTATATTCCGACGCAGGCGCCGGACGGCGTCGCTTTCCCGGAGACGACGGCCGAGGTGCAGGAGATCGTCCGCGCCTGCGCCGCGCACCGTGTGCCGGTCATTGCCTTCGGTGTCGGATCGTCGCTGGAAGGCCACACCAACGCACCGGGCGGCGGCATATCGGTCGACACCTCACGCATGAACCGCATTCTTGCGGTCAATCCGCAGGATCTCGACTGCACGGTCGAGCCCGGCGTCACCCGCGAGGATCTGAGCCGGCATCTGCGCGACACTGGCCTGTTCTTTCCAATCGATCCGGGCGCCAATGCCTCACTTGGCGGCATGGCGGCGACACGCGCATCCGGCACCAATGCGGTGCGCTACGGCACGATGCGCGAGAATGTGCTTTCGCTGACGGCCGTCATGGCCGACGGCGAGACGGTGACGACCGGCAAGCGCGCGAAAAAAAGCTCGGCCGGCTATGATTTGACGCGGCTGCTGGTCGGCTCGGAAGGCACGCTCGGCATCATCACCTCGCTGACCTTGAAGTTGCAAGGCATCCCGCAAGCGATCTCCGGCGGCGTCTGCCCGTTTCCGAGCGTCGAGGCGGCCTGCAACGCGGTCATCGCGACGATCCAGATGGGCATACCGGTGGCGCGGATCGAACTGGTCAATGCTTTGCAGATGCGGGCGATGAAGAATTATTCCAAGCTCGACTATCCCGAGAGCCCATGCCTGTTCGTCGAGTTCCACGGCAGCGATGCCGGCGTGGCGGAGCAGGCCGAGACCTTCGGCATGATCGCGGAGGAAAATGGCGGCGGGCCGTTCCTGTGGACCAGCGTTGCCGAGGAGCGCACGAAACTGTGGAAGGCCAGGCACGACGCCTATTGGTCGTCGCTGACGCTGCGGCCAGGCGCCAAGGGCCTGTCTACCGATGTCTGCGTGCCGATTTCGCGCTTTGCCGAATGTGTCATGGAAACCGAAGCCGACATCGCCGAAATGGGCCTGATCGCGCCGATCGTCGGCCATGCCGGCGACGGTAATTTTCACGTGTTGGTGCTGATGGACGTGAACGATCCCAAGGAGATCGCGCAGTCCGAAAAATTCGTCGCGCGGCTCAATATGCGAGCAATCGCCATGGATGGCACCTGCACTGGCGAGCACGGCATCGGCCAGGGCAAGATCGGCTTCCTGCGCCACGAGCTCGGCCACGGCGTCGACATCATGCGCACCATCAAGCAGGCGCTGGATCCGCAAAACATCATGAATCCGGGCAAGATATTGCCGGGGATAGACTGAAGGGGATCCGATCCAGCGACGAACCGAGTGATTGCCTACTTCTCCTGCGCGCCCTGAACAAGGGTTTGCAGCATGGGGCGGGTTGGCGCGAAGAACGTCGTGCCGGTGTGCGGCGTGGAGAAATCAAGCAGCCGGTCGTAGGCGCTCGGCGGCTCACCGACATACATGCGCTGCAGCATCTTCTCGGTCACCCAGAGGTACCTGCTATAGCCGATAAAGTAGGTGCCGAACTCCTGCTGTCCTGGCCGGCCGAAGGGCATGTTGTCGCGCAATATGTCGTATTCGTTACCGTCGGCATCTTCGATGGTGGCGAGCGACTTGTGCGACTTGCGCGGGGCGTCGTCATCGTCGATTTCGATGTTGTCGATCTTGGTGCGGCCGATGATCTCTTCCTGGAGCGGTGTCGGGGTTCGCGCCCACGCCTGGAGATCGTGCAGGTATTTCTGAACGACGACATAGCTGCCTCCGGCGAAGTCGGCGTCTTCATCGCCGACGAGTGCCGAGGCCGGCAGATCAAGGCCGGTCGGGTTGGCCGTGCCGTCGACAAAGCCGAGCAGGTCGCGCGCATCGAAA
This sequence comes from Mesorhizobium sp. M1050, assembly GCF_040318715.1. Taxonomy (NCBI): domain Bacteria; kingdom Pseudomonadati; phylum Pseudomonadota; class Alphaproteobacteria; order Hyphomicrobiales; family Phyllobacteriaceae; genus Mesorhizobium; species Mesorhizobium sp. M1050. The sequence continues at coordinate 185,024 of NZ_JAMYMV010000005.1, forward strand.
TAGCGAAAGCCCGAGACTTCGTCGACGACGTTCACGCCGTCACCGAGATTGTCGAGCAGAATACGCTCGAACTCAAAGCACATGTCGGGGCGTTCGGAGCGGATATGGAAAAGAAGGTCGCCGGCGGTCGAAGGGGCCGAATGAACAGCTCCCTTGATCGGCGCAAACGGCTTCAGTTCCAGCGGTCGCCGGCCTGGAGAGAGGCGATCCCAGAGATCGCTGCCGATGCCGGCGATGCACGACAGCCGGCCGGAAAGGTCGCGGAACCCGACAGTCTTCACCAGGTCGTCAAGTTCGCCGAGCACGGAGGCGACCTTCTCGAGCGCGCTCCGATGGTCGGCGACGGTGACGACAAGAAACACCGCCGAAAGCGACAGCGGGGCGTCGATACTCTGCGCATCGATCGGCACGCGATCCCAGTTCTTCCCAGACATCCGGATTCTCCAGTTTGACCGGATTTGTTTCAGATGATCCGACATCACGCAACACCGGAAGAATTGCCTCTTTATCGACACGCGGATGCGGGTAGAGTGCGGCAGAATTCAATCAACCCATTCGGAGCTGATGCTCGCACGCCTGTTCGTGATCTTTGGTGGCCTGTTCGTGCTGGTGCTGTGTGCGGCGCTGGTGGTGCCGTATTTTGTCGACTGGACCGGCTACCGCGCCGATTTCGAACGCGAGGCGAGCGCCATTCTCGGCCGCAAGGTGACCGTGCGGGGCGACGCCACGGCCAGGCTGTTGCCGTTCCCGTCGGTGACCTTCGCAAATGTCGCCGTCGCCGGCGGCCCCGAAGGCCAGCCGGCCATGACCGTCGAGACGTTTTCGATGGATGCGGAACTCGCACCCTTCCTGCGCGGTGAAGTGCTGATCTTCGACATGCGGCTGGTGCGGCCGAAAGCGACCATCGATATCGCCAATGATGGCACGGTCGACTGGGCGATGCGGCCGTCCTCGCCGTTCGATCTCAACCAGATCTCGATCGAAAAGCTGACGGTGACGGAAGGCCAGGTCGAGCTGCGCCATGCGGCCGGCGGGCGCAGCCATCTCATGTCCGAGATCAACTCGACCATTTCGGCCAAGTCGCTGGCCGGGCCGTGGCGCATGGACGGCACGCTTCGGCTGGACGGGTTGCGCACCGCGGTCGCGGCATCCACCGGCAAGGCAGAAGGCACCGGACAGATGCGGCTTCGGCTGAGGGCCGATCCCGATGCCTATCCGCTGGTCATCGAGACCGACGGCAATGCCGGCATCGTCAATGGGGCGGCCGTCTATTCGGGCCAGTTCAAGATTTCAAATCAGGACAAGAATGGCGCCGACAAGAACAGCGCAGAGCTGCGCGGCACCGATGGCGAGACGGTGAAGGTCTCTGGCGGCAAGCCCGATCCGGGCTTTCGCCTGAACGGCAAGTTTTCGCTCGACCATCAGAAGCTGGGCGTCGACGAATTTCGCTTCGAGACCGGGCCGCTCGACAATCCCTACACCGCCGACGGCAAGGCCTCGGTCGATCTCGGGCTAAAGCCGAGCTTTGCCATCGAAGCCAGTGGCGCTCAGGTGCAGCTCGACGAGGCGGTGGGTGCGCAAGCTGGTGCCGGCCTGACATTGGATCAGCGCATTGCAGGGCTGGAGCAGGCTTTGCTCGATCTGCCGAAGCCGACCATTCCCGGTACCGTGGAGGTCAAGCTGCCAGCGGTGGTGGCCGGCGACACCACGGTGCGCGACGTTCATCTTTCCGCCGAGCCGGTCGATGGCGGCTGGTCGGTGAAATCGCTTGCAGCGACCTTGCCCGGTCGCACCAGGCTGGAAGCCGATGGCAAGGTCTTGCTCAATGTGGAGGGCCATTTCGGCTTCAACGGCTCGTTGCTGCTGGCCGTGGCTCAGCCTTCGGGTTTTGCAGCGTGGCTGTCGAAGGACGTCGACGAGGCGGTCCGCCGTTTGCCCGCCGCCGGCTTCAAAGCCAAGGTCGACCTCTCGGAAAAGCGGCAGGCCTTCAGTGACCTCGAACTGATCCTGGGCAAGGCGAAGTTTTCCGGCCGCATCGATGCTAGCCAACCTGACGATGCCAAGCCGTCGGTGCTGATGCGGCTCGAAGGCGGCGAGCTCGATGTCGACGGCCTGGCGGCCTTTGCCTCGATCTTCGTCAGCGACAAGGGCGCCAATCGATTTGCCGACCGCGACCTCGATTTCCAGATCAAGGCAGGGCCGGTCAGCGCCGGCGGGCTGACCGCCGACACGGTCGATACCGCGCTGAGGTTGCGCGACGGGCTGCTCGAAATCGACCGGCTGTCGGTGGGCGGGCTGGCCGGCGCCTCGATCAGCGCCACCGGCAGGATCAAGGATTTCCCGGCACGTCCGACCGGCAAGCTCGACGCCTCGGTGGTTGCCGTCGACCTTAAGCCACTGATCGACGTCGCCGCCCAGCATTATCCCGACAGCGCCGTGCTCAAGGGACTGGCAAGCCGTGCCGCCGCCTATCCCGAGCTGTTCCAGGATGCGCGCGTCGACCTGGTGGCGAGTGCCGCCGACAATGGCGATGGCACCTCGGGCCTGGCGGTGAGCGGGCAAGGGAAGGCCGGCGGGTCGGCTTTTTCCGCGTCGCTGTCGGGAAGGGGGGCGGGGGACAAGCTTCTCGAAGCGCCGGTGGCGTTGACCTTCAACGCCAAAAATCCTGACGCCACTGCGCTGCTGGCGCTCTACGGCCTGCCGGCGCTGCCGCTTGGCATGCTGGGCGAGGCAAGCACGGACATCCAAGCCAAGGGCACGCTTGGCGGCGGCCTGGCGACAAGTTTCAGCCTTGCCGGCGACGACTTCAAGGCCGGTTTCGAGGGGACGATCGCCGATACGCCGCAAGGCCTCGCCGCCAAGGGCAAGCTTAGCCTCGACGCCGCCGACATCGAACCATGGCTGATGACATCAGGCATCGGCCTGCCAGGCATGGGGGCTGGCATGTCGACGTCGCTCTCGGCGCAGGGTGACTATGGCAACGGGCTGCTGGTGCTGGACGAACTCAGCGGCGCCGTCAACGAAGCGGCGGTGTCCGGCGACGTCAATGTCGACGTCAAGGACGGCGTGCCGCATCTGGCCGGCGCGCTGGTGCTCGACGAACTTGATCTCGATCCGATGGCGGTGGCGCTGTTTGGCGATTCCGCCTTTCTCGCCGACAAGGAAGGGGCCGATAAGGGTGGGGGGGGGGCGGGCCCCGCCCCCCC